>CAZUSK010000029.1:0-6258 GCA_964623345.1 uncultured Candidatus Saccharibacteria bacterium | reverse complement strand
CTACCTGCAAGAGTTGATCACGTATGTGGAACGGGTTGTCCATGAACCACCACGGCGAACCCACCGCGACGGTGGGAAATGCTCTGGCAAGGGTGGCAAGCGTGTAGATGTGGCTCGGATGGACTGCGTAGAGGACGATCTTTAACTTTCCGTCAAACGCATTCAGAAAGTGGCGTAAACCAGCAACGATCTCGATGGTGTGGCTTGTTACGTCCCCGCCGCAGTCCTTTCCAAGTGTCTTGAACAGGGAATCACGGTAGTCTCGTACTGCTCCGATGTGGAGTTGCATTACCCAGTCTGCCTCCGCATCGAGTTCCCCAAAGAAGTGAAGAAGAAACGATTTAAGGGCCTGCAGCTCTTCTCTTGTAAGCTCTTTTTCGGAAATGACCTTTTGGTAGATCTTCTCTGCCTCGTTTTTGCTCGCTGGCTTTCCATACGGGGATTCGATTCCGTGATCGCTCGCTACTCCCCCATGGTCACGGAAGTACCAATGTGTCTTTTCAAGAGCGGCAAGAAACCCAGCGAGGCTTCCGGTATCTTCATTTGTGCGCTCGGCAAGTCCCTGTACGGACTGAGTCCATTCCCGCGTTCCAAGAGCTATAAACTCATCCGGCCGCCAGGTGGGCAATACTTGGGGGGAAGGAAGGGTCCGCTTCAGTTCCTCATGCCATTTGAGGTCGGAGAGGGGAGAGTCAGTCGTGCACAGGATTTCTACCCCCATCTCTTGGAGGAGGGAACGAGGGCGCATCTCCGGGGAGGATAGGGCTTCTTTTGTCCTCTTCCATATCATGTCGGCCGTAGCGGGTTCGACAAGGCTAGTGATTCCAAACCGACGGCGCAGGTCGAGATGGATCCACTCGTAGACGGGATTACCGGCAAAGCGAGGGACCACCGCGGCGAGTGCGTTCCACTTCTCTTGGTTGGAGGCAGCCCCGGTGATTAGATCCTCTGGCACACCACACCTCCGCATCAATTCCCACACGTAGTGATCGGTCTCACCCTCTACCTCCCAGATATCGGACCACCCCCGATCAGTTGCGATCTGCTCTGCCTCCACGTGGGTGTGTGCGTCTACGATCGGAAGTGTCTCGATCCGATGAAATAGACCCTGCGCCTCCGCAGAGCTGAGCAGGTAATTTTTCCCCAAGAATTGCTCCATTGTCTTCATCCTTTCAACATCCCCTCACTTAAACCTTTGATGAAGAAGTTGCGGAACGCGACGAACAGGATAAACACAGGCAGGATAGTGAGGATGATCATCGCTCCGATTCGACCGTAGACCAGTGTCTGAAGCTCATCTCGCAGCCACACAATCCCCACCGGAAGAGTCTGCCATTGGTTCTTCGTCATCAAGGTACTGGCAAATAAGAACTCCTGCCACGCAAACACAAACGTAATAATCGTTGTCGCTGCCAAGGCTGGCCGGGTTATCGGGAGCATAACGCGGTACCAGAGTTGAAACTCGTTGCATCCGTCGATAACAGCGGCATCCCGAATATCCAATGGAATTGTGGAGAACGCCCCCCGCATGATGAGTAAGCCCCACGGGAGGTTTAGGGCAACATAGGGGAGGATCAAGCCAAGCCACGTGTTCTGCAATCCCAATTTATCTTCCATCATGAATATCGGGATCAGATACATGATGTAGGGAATGGTGAGGATTAGGAGGATGCTCCCAAACAGGAGGTTTTGCCCCCGGAACCGGCGTACTCCGAACGCGTATCCTCCCATCGCACTCGAGATAAGAACGAGCACGACCGTGGTAACAGTTACAACAACACTGTTCAAGAAATAGCGGGTGAACCCCTGCATTTCGGTGAAGACATAGTAGTAGTTTTCTAATGTAACCTTCCCTGGGATGACTGTGGGGGGATAACGGTAGATGTCAGGAGTCGGTCGAAGAGAAGTGTCGAGCATCCACACTAGCGGGGAGACGAATAAGAGGGATGCGAACGCCACAACGATGAAAATCACAGTACGTCGCACCTTCATCCTACGCCCTCCTCGCTGTCTCGTGTCGGAACAGGCGATTGAGCCCCCATGAGAGGAGGAGAATTATCGCGGCAGTTATGTACGCCACCTGGGAGGCTCTCCCCATCTGCAGCCGCTCGAACGCCAGTTTCCACGAATACAGGTACAAGGTGAGGGTGGAAGTTCCTGGTCCTCCTTCTGTCACGACCCGAGGGAGATCAAACACCTTCATCGAATTGATGAGGATCCACACCCCGCAGATGAACAGGTACGGCTTCAGGTTAGGAAGGACAATGCTCCACACCTCACGAAAGAACCCGGCGCCATCGACCCGAGCCGCCTCCCGCAGGGTTTGCGGAATAGATTGTAACCCCGCGAGGAAGATGATCAGGGTAAAGCCGATATTCTTCCACGCCTGAGCAATCACCAGACCGTAAAGGGCTGTGTTGGGATCAGCGAACCAATCTATATTCCAGGGTCTGACCCCAATTATTCGGAGAAAATGGTTAAATATTCCGATATCCGGGAATAGGATCCAGGCAAAGATAACCCCAACTAGAGAGAGGGGAATAATCATAGGTAGATAGAAAATAACTTGAAAGAAATGGATCCCCTTTGTTAATTCGTTGATCAGGATCGCCATCCCAAGCGAAACTCCAAAAGTGATGATGAAGTATGGGATTGCGAATTTCACCTGGTTAATCAAGGCATCGCGGAAGAACGGATCGTGAAAGATGGTCTCAACGTACCCCTTGATCCCGATGAATCTCGGGCCGGGATCGACGGCATAATTATACTCCGACAGGCTGAGATATCCGGAGAAAATGAGTGGAAACGCGATGAACACTAGGGTAAAAAACAAGGTCGGAGCGAGGAAAATTAGCAGGTTCAGTTTCTTTTCAATCCGCATCGTCGCTGTCCTTTTTGAGAGCCGGTGGGGCGCTCCTGCGCCCCACCGGTGGTTCCCATTAATGGGCCCGTAAGTCAGTGAAGTCGAGATCTTTAGTTTCTGCTTGGATCTTCTGAATCGCCTCGTCCACACCGATTCTGCCGAATGCAACATCCGGAAGATACTTGGATAGGATGTCGAGATACTGTTCGATGTCCTTGTACAGCGGAATCGGTTGGGAATGATCCGCAATAGCCAGAATTGTCGGCATCTGATCCTGGAACCAGGTAATCCCATCGCCGTAGTAAGCCTTCATCACCGGGAGCTTCCCGTAATGGTTAAAGCTCCACTGCTGGAAGTACGGGGAGAAGATCTGCTCCCGGATGAATTCCTTGGCGAGGGCGATATGCGGGGATACCTTCGGAATCCACACAGAGTGGGTCCAGATGATGCTTCCGTTCTTGTCCGCCCCCGGCCAACCCAAGTAGGCGATATCGGACTGGTTACCGGTGACGCTGACTAGCTCCATGATATGGCCCTGAGCGGCGTAGAACGAACCTGCCTGCCCGGTCTTCCACTTGGAGTAACCGGCATCGTCAGTGATCGTCCACGCGCCGATTCCGTCCTTATACATTTTCTGGATGTAACTCAGCCACTGGTGTGCAGCTTCGCTCGTAAAGTCGAATCCCTTCCCATTGGGGTTAAGGAACGATCCAGTCATCGCCTTGAGCGGGCCACAGTAATCGTACTGCATGAACTCGCGGTCCCAGATCTGCACGTGCGCGCCCAGCGGAGAGGCCGCCTTCAGCTTGTTAAACCAATCGAAGAATGCGGCCTCGTCCCAGCTTGGAATGGGCACGGGCTTTCCATCTTGCCAGAGCCCGGCTTCCTTCATGAGCTTTGTGTTCACACCGATGATGGACACTTCACCCATGAACGGAAGGACCGGATAGTAGGCCCCCGAGCCATCCGGCTTTTTGTAATGGCCAGCGGCGAGAAACCCTCCCACAAAGTTATCTGGTGACATGCAGCCGCGGAGCATATCGTCCATTGGAACAAGCCAATCTCCGGTGATTACTGGCCCAAGCATCGATCCACTTCCACCGACGAAGACGTCAAACGGAGTAGTACCGGACTTCCACGCGGTGATGTACGTGGGCGCACTCCACTTATCGGCCCGAGTGAGCTCCACTGTAACGTCCGGATGGTCTTTCTCGAACCGGGCAGCCACTTCCTCCAACGGGAACTTCTTGAAGATCCATGGCGGGGCGGAGACGCGCAGAACCTCCTTCGGAAAAGCGGTGAACACCAGAGCCCCGATCATCCCCACCAGTACGAACACTAGCACCAGTTTCTTCGACATGTTTACCTCCTTTGCTCTCTCGATTTCTCTCTGTGGTTCGCTGGTTGCACTCTACTCTCTCCTCTTGTCACCACCTCCTTATTATGAATTCTGGAGAGACAGTTCAATCTAAATACTCCGGGCGAATTGGCTTCCTGGTCCGGCTCGAGGTGTAAATCGCCTCGATAATAGCGACCGATTTTACTGCCTCCCTTCCCAAGACAGGCGGAGGTTCCCCTTCCTGGATTGCGCGTATGATCTCCTTTAGCTGACGGCGATGAAGTTCTATCCCGATCCCGCCCGGGGTAGAGCTGCCACCTCCGACTTCGCTCCTTAGCTTCCGAATGGTAGAATCGTCATCCCGTTTGTCACGAAATTCCCAAGTGGCAATTCTGTTCCCGTCGATCTCTACGCAACCGTTCGCTCCGTAGATCCCCAAGCGCTCGTTCAGGCCGGGATAAACCGCGGTCGTCCCCTCAATTACCCCAAGTGCTCCCGACTGGAACCGGAGCGTCGCCACCCCAATGTCCTCCACCTCGATCCGGTGAATCCTGGCATCGATGTATCCGTACACCTCATCGACCGAGCCCATCATCCACTGAAGGAGGTCAATCGTGTGGATACCTTGATTCATCAGAGCGCCTCCTCCATCGTACCGTCTGGTTCCCTTCCACCCCTGATAGTAGTCCTCCGGGCGGTACCACTTAACGTGAGCATCTCCAAGTACGAGCCGACCGAACCGCCCGTCCTCCAAGGCAGTTCGCAGCGCCTGGACTGCTTCCTTAAACCGATTCTGAAAGATAACACTGAGGGATACTCCGTACTTCTCCGCCGCTGCGATGATCCTAAACGCACGTTCCACTGTGATCTCGAGCGGTTTCTCTACGATGATATGCTTCCCTGCCTCCGCCGCGGGAATGGCGAAGTTGGAGTGCGTTCCGCTCGGGGTGCAGATGATGACGGCGTCAAGGGCGCCATGCGCGAGGAATCTGTCGTATTCGTCGTACCACGGGACGTGGAACCGATCCGCCAGAAACCGCCCCCGAGCTGGGCTCCTATTGTAGACCGCACTCAGCTTTGCCTGAGGGATCCCGGCCAGCGCCTCTGCGTGCACCCGACCGATCAATCCTGTCCCAACGATCCCGATTCTTAGTTTGTCCATTATTCTACTATAACTTCTCCTAAGAACCGCTCTCTGGCTTTCTCCAAGTGTCGCCTCATTGCCTCTCCTGCCCCGCGCGCGTTCCGCTTTTTGATTGCATCCAAGATGTGCTCATGCTCGTTCAGGGTCTGGGAGATCCCCTGGGGGTTAAATAGATACATCCGATCAATCCCTCCCCACAACTTTCTCCCCATGATGTCGACAAGTGGATGGATTGCGGCTTCAAGGAATGGGTTATGAGAGGCAGCCACCACAGCGAGGTGAAATTCGCGGTCTGCTTGCACGTACTGGCCGTACTCCGCCTGAGCCGCCGCCGCTTTCTCCTGCTCAAGTATCCGCTTTATTACCTCCAACTCAGGTGCAGAAGCACGGACAGCTGCGAGTTGAGCCGTTCCTTCCTCAAGCACAATTCGAGCTTCGAACACAAAGAGAGGGTCCTCTTCCTCTTCCAGCATTGCAAGGACCTGGGCCTCAATTCCTGCGCTTCCCACGCTCCTTTTAATGTAAGTCCCGTCTCCTGCTCGACTTTCGATGATCCCAGCGATTTGGAGCGCTGATAGCGCTTCCCGAATCAGAGGCCGACTAATCCCCATCCTTTCCGCAAGTTCCCGCTCCGGAGGGAGACGATCTCCTATCCGATAAGTTCCGCCTCGTATTGCATTCAGCAACTGCTCCGCCGCGTATGCGCTCTTCCTCCTCGTCTCTATCTTCTTGAACGGCATGACAAAAAAGCAATAACATAAAAATATCAAATTGTCAAGTGGTTTGACCAATACACTCGTCTTTTTCTCAGGAATTAAACCGCGTCGGAGCGGTGAGGAGCGTCTCCGGATTCGGCGTGGGAAGCGGCTCGAGCACGAGGGCACCGCGATAACCTATCTCGGTGAGAGCCCC
>CAZUSK010000028.1:0-6264 GCA_964623345.1 uncultured Candidatus Saccharibacteria bacterium | reverse complement strand
AATCTTTGCTTACAAAGACAATAATAAATGGTTTCTTCGAATTGGAGATGATCTAAAAGGTCCTTTCGATCAAATAGACGTAATTACTACTTCAGGTAAAAGCTTGGGTTATATTTACAAGCAGAATAATAACTGGTTTGTCCAAATAAACCAAGATACCTACGGACCTTATCAGGCAGCCGATTCACTTCAATTAGCAGAACATTTTTTTGCTTTTCGATATCTTAAAGAGGGAAAATGGTTTCTGGTAATCAACATTCCTTCACTTTAAAATCCCGAGGATTTACTCTAATTGAGTTTCTTATTACTGTTGGGATTTTGCTTATACTCCTCTCACTGGGTCCTTTTATTACTACAGGCACTTTGAGAGATTATCAAATTTCGCAAGAAGCAAATTATCTAATTGATAATCTGAGGCTTGCTCAACATCTCTCGCTTTACCAAAAAGATGACTCTTTTTTTGGTATTCGATTCGCAAAAGATAAATATTTTCTAATCCAAAAAAGCTCTCTCCAGGAGCAAGGCGAGCCTTTTCGCGCTCATTCACTTCCGACAAATTTTCAAATAAATGGACCTTCTGAAATAATTTTTGAAAAAATGACTGGCAAACCCTTATGGCAGGGAGTCATCGGAATTTTGGAAGTAAACCAAAAGGGAGTAGTTTTTCATCGGCGTGAGATATATATAAATGCTGAAGGTAATATTGAAACCCTACAATGAAATTTTGTAACTCTGCAGGACAAATAATATTAGAGGTATTAATTTCTGTAGCTTTGTTTGCTTTAGTTGCTTTTTCAATTGCTACTGTTTTAAGAAGTGCTCCTGAGGTTTTGATCAACGATATCCAAAAAGGAAGGGCGTTATATTTAGCCAGAGAAGCACTTGAAGCAGTAAAAGCTATTGCACAAGATGATTTTACCCAACTACAAAATGGCAAATATGCCCTCACTGCATCGGAAGGTAAATGGATGCTAACAAATGATGAAGGAAAAGAAGGAGAATTTTATCGCCAAGTTTATATCCAAGATTATGACAAGGATAAAGAAATTAAAAAGATTTCTGCTAAAGTTAAATGGTCTCTTCCTTATTTTCAAAAAGAAAATGTGCTTACTTTAAATTTGTATCTTACAAACACAAATATTTTTGGACTTCAATTGGGTTCTCCTAATAATTATCTAATTGCAAATATTGTTCCTTGGGAGGCTTCTTCTTATACAGTGGTCCTTTGGGTAAAACCTTTAGCAACAAATCAACCAGAAGGATCTTCTCTTTTTGCGAATCAAAACGTGAATCAATTACAAAATCTTTTAGGATTTCTCCAAATTGAAATCGATGCTAACTCAAACTATCAGGTAAACCTTGGAAATTTTTCTTTAACCATTGGACCAATTGAAAATAAATGGTCTCAACTAGCTGTCACTTGGGACGGAGCAACTCTAAGAACTTACTACAATGGGGAAGAAAAATCATCTCAATCTCTCAATAAAAATGATGGCGACAAATCTTTCAGCGCTTATTTAGTTGGCACTTCTGCGGATAAAACAAAGGGGTTTTTGGGGATATATAAAAATTTGATGGTTTTTGATAGAGCTTTAACTTCAAAAGAAATACGGAATTTATTTAGTGGCGACCTTCCTTCTCTTGAAGGCTTACGCCTCTATTGGAAAATGAATGAAGGAGAAGGTAATTTGGTTCAAGATTTTAGCCCTTTTGATATCACAGGAGAGATTATTGGACAACCTTTGTGGCGCAATATTTTAGAAATTAAAACCTGGGAAGAAGTAGCTGATTTTTAATTAAATATGAAGTCAGAAGGTTTTACTTTAATTGAAATTTTAATCTACGCTTTCCTTTTAGCCATTACCGTGACTTTAATCATCGGTATTGTAAGCAATTTCCTTTTTATCAGAGGTGTTTTTCTTACACGAGAAGAAATAAGTAGAAGTGTCACATTTCTTCTTGAAGATATTATCAGAGAAATTAAAACCTCAGATCAAATAATATATCCTGCAGCAGGAGCCTCTGCTTCGGAATTAATTCTTCAAAGAAATAATCAACTTATTTCTTTTAAATTAAAAGACGGGATTCTTGTAAAAGACATCAATGGCAATACATTTACTTTAAGCCCGCATAATTTAAAAATTGATTTTATAAACTTTCAGCACTTAAAACAGTCGCCAGTTGCTTTAAGTTCTGTTAGAATAAAAATAGGGGTAAGATTTAATAACCCTCTTCATTTAAAAAGCTATGAATTTTCTACCACCTTTCAAACCGCCTCAATTCAAAGACCCTGAGACAAAAAAAGGAATAATGCTTTTAACAGCTGTAATTGTTCTTGCCGGAATTATTCTAATATTAATTGTAAGCATTTACCTTTCCACCAATTTTATACGTTGGCAAAGTTTTGCTCTCCCAAAATCTACTCAAGCTTTATTTAATGCTGAAAGCTGTTTTGCTTTTCTTTTAGCTAAATTAAAAGTAAGCCCTGCCTATACCACTCAAAATAGTTGGAAAACTTTCTCTCAAGACGACATCCAATGTCAATATCTTATCGAAGATACTGAGAACAGTAAATTAGTAAAAATTCTAAATACATCATCGGGCTATTACAAAAAATTTATTATTCATCTTCAAGAAGTAACTCCATAAAGATATGCCCAAAATTATCTCTTCGAAATTTCAAATAAAAGGTTTTACCCTGATTGAAATCTTTATTGTTATGGGAATTATCGGAATTTTAGCTACTGGAGTTATTGTGGCTATAGATCCTGCTGCGCGATTTGCGCAAATGAGAGATATGAAAAGAAAAGAAAATTTGGAAAGAATATATTCGGCTATTCAAAATAAATTGCTAACCGAAGAAGGAGCCTGGAAGGATTGTGAAGAAATTCCTATTGAGCCCACTTTCATTGGTAAAGGGGAGGGCAATTATGATCTATATAAATGTCTCGTTCCTCAATATCTTTCAAAAGAATTATATGATCCCCAAGGAGGAAATAGTGAAAATACTGGATATGAAATTTGGCGAACAGGGTTAGGTGAAATAGGCTTACGCGCCAAAAGGGAAAAACCACCAGGTTATATCATTGTGGGCGCCCTCCCTACTCTCCCAATTGTCACCACTATCGAACCTAAAAATATCACTGATATTTCAGCAGAAACAGGAGGAAAGGTACACTATCAGGGCGATTCAGAAGTTATTGAACGAGGTGTAGTTTGGGATACAATGCCTCGTCCTACAATAGAAGATCATAAAATTACCGCAGGATCAGGAGAAGGTGAATTTGAAGTCCTTTTATCATCACTTGAACCGGAAACCACTTATTATGTAAGAGCATATGCAATTAATGATAGTGGAATTGCATATGGTCCTGAATACTCTTTTCAAACTCTCTCTTCTGAATATCCTCGGGTAAGAGTAAAAACCAAAGAAGCGACAACAATTAAAGCTTATTCAGCTACTTTAAATGGTGAGGTGGTATCTTTAGGAGTATATTCCTCAGTTGAGGTATATTTTCGATATCGAAAGAAAGGTGAAGGCGTCTGGACCTTTAAAACCCAAGAGATCACAGTTGGACAAACGGGGCCTGTATCTCAAACAATTGAAAATTTAAACAAAGAAACGACTTATGAATTTAGTATTGTTGCCAAAACACCTGAAGAGGAAATTTATGGAGAAGTATTAGAATTTACCACAGGTTCGGTGGAGCCCAAAGCAGAAACCAAGGAAGCTAAAGATGTTACCTGGAACTCTGCTACCTTATATGGAAGAATTCTCTCTCTTGGAATCTACTCCCAAGTAGAAGCTTATTTCTTGTATAGAAAAAAGGGAGATCCTTATTGGTCAATGACAGTTCCAGAAACAAAGACTTCCTCAGGTGATTTTTGGACACAAATTACAGGACTTGAACCTTCTTCAGAATATGAGTTTAAAGCAGTTGTAAGTTATGATGGTAAAACCTCAGAAGGTGATATTGTAAGTTTCTCTACTACCGAAATTCCTCCCCCAAAAATTGAAACAATCGACGCCTCTTCCCAAATTCAACCCGGAGTACTCAAAACTACTTTGAGAGGTAATTTAGTTTCTTTGGGCGGGTATCAATCAGTTAAAAGTTATTTCCGTTATCGAAAAAAGGGAACTCCCAACTGGAAAGAAACTTCAAAAGTAACTCTCACCGAAACAGGCTATTTTACCCAAGTAGTGGAAGGTCTTGAGATAAACACTACTTATGAATTTGAAGCAGTAGCAGATTATGATGGGAATACTGTCTTTGGGGGTGTTTCTGAATTTACCACACCTTCAGGTAATCCTAAAGTAGAAACAAGAGTTCCTGAAGTAGAAAGTCGTCAAGCTACTCTCAAAGGAGAAGTAGTTACCTTAGGGGTGTACGACAAAGTTTTAGTATATTTTAAATATCGAAAGTTAGGAGATGCTGTTTGGTACCAAACCCAAAAAGCTCCTATGACAAGCGAAGGAATATTTAGTGCTACCATTAAAAATTTAGAAAGCAATACTACATATCAATTTTTAGCCTTAGCCGATTATGATGGACAAACAACACAAGGGTATGTGCTTCAATTTACAACTCCCATGGCTGAAGTAAAAGTTTCTACTCGTCCAGCCACCAATATTACTGTAGAATATGCTACTCTTAACGGTGAATTAGTGGATTTAGGAGATTATTCCCAGGCTTCGGTGTATTTTAGATTTAGAAAAGCTGGCGAAACCACGTGGCAACAAACTCAAAAAGCTCAAATGACTTCGCCTGGTAACTTTAGTGCTGATATCGCTGGTCTTGAAATAAACACCCAATATGAATTTAAGGCTATGGCAGATTATGATGGAAAGACTGCAGAGGGAGAGCTAAAGACTTTCAGTACGCCTAAAAAGGGTGCCAAAGTGGCAACAAGAGAGGCATCAGACATTGAAACAGATTCGGCTATTTTAAACGGAGAACTCACTTATTTGCATGGATATGTAAGTGCGGATGTCTATTTCCGATATCGAAAGGCTGGTACAGACAATTGGATAGAAACCGATACTCAAACTCTTTACGGAACCGAAACCTTCAATTATCCTATCTCTGGATTAGAAGAAAACACTCAATATGAATTCCAAGCTATTGCAGTGTATGATTCAAAAACTGCTTATGGAGAGATTTTAACATTTACCACTTTGGATTCTGTTAAAATAAAAACCCAAGATGCAAGCGAAATTAAGCATTTTGAAGCTACTTTAAATGGAGAAATTCTCTCAATGGGTAGCTTTAGCAGTGCTGATGTTTATTTTCAATACAGAAAATCAGGAGAAAGTGTATGGCAGGAAACTCAAAAAATAACAATTAGCACAGCCGGACCGTTTTCCATTCAGGTAACCAACCTTTCATCAAGCACATCTTATGAATTTAGAGCTGTAGCCGATTATACTAATCCAGTTACTGGCAGAAACTATCAAGCTCTTGGTACAATTCTTGCATTCACCACACCGAAAGTGCCTCCTACTATAAATACTCTCAATTTGGACATCAATGATTATACCGCAGACACTGCAATTTTGCGAGGTGAAATTACTTCTCTTGGAGACTATTCAACTGTCTGGGTATTTTTCAGATATAAACAACCTGGTACGCCTTGGTATCAAACTCAAAAGACACAACTTACAAGTCCAGCAAGCTTTTATGCGCAAATTTCGGGTCTTTCACCTAACACTGAAACTCAATATCAAGCATTAGTTGAGTTTGATGGTCAAATTGAAACCGGCAATATTCTTACTTTTACAACCGATCCTCCAGAATTTAGAGTAGAAACAAAAGAAGCAACAAATATTAAACTTGCTTCCGCGACCTTAAACGGTAAAGTAACCTCTCTTGGAGTCTCTCATCAGGGAAAGGTTTATTTTAAATATAAAAAGGCAGAAGAAGCAAACTGGTCTCAAACTTCAAAAGTTGATATATCTCAAAAAACAGACTTTAGCATCAATCTAACAGGTCTTTCTTGTGGTAAGACTTATTATTTTAAGGCTGCAGCAGATTATAATGGACACACCTGGGAAGCTTCTCAACTATCCTTCAATACCCCAAGCTATATTGATGGGACATGTTACCAAAGACCCGTAATAATTAATAATAATAGTAACCATAATCTTTCTGATTATCAAATATTGGTAACATTAAATACTGCTCAGTTAATTTCTCAAGGAAAAATGAAATCAAACTGTGCAGATATAAGAATTACTGATACAGATCAATCCACCAAGCTTAAATA
>CAZUSK010000027.1:0-6281 GCA_964623345.1 uncultured Candidatus Saccharibacteria bacterium | reverse complement strand
TTTCCAACCTGTAGGCGTCAAAATTTGAGTGTCTTCTGATAAACATTGAAAGCCCACTCTTGTTGGAACAGCCATATTAAAGAGAAATTCCTGAAAAGCTTGTTTTACCTGTTTATAATTTAAATTGTCATATCGAATAAATGGGGCAAGGAGTGTATCAAAATTTGAAAAAGCAATTGCGCCCGCAGCCTCTCCCTGTAATGTATACATAAAATTCACAACTTGGCCTAAAGCAACTCTAAAATGTTTTGGAGGCCTTGATTCAATTTTGGTTTTGACCCCTCCAAACCCTTTAAGTAAAAGATCGTAAAGATCCCAGCCAACACAATAAGCTCCTAAAGTATCTAAATTATGAATATGAAAATCTCCGGATTGATTTGCCTCTCTTATTTCTTTTGGATAAATTTTATTTAGCCAATATTTTTTAATGACATAAGAAGTCACATAATGATTTAAACCCTGCAAAGAAAAAGCCATATTTGCATTCTCCTGTACCTCCCAATCTAAATTACCAAGATATTGATCTACTCTCTCAACTGCCTCCTCAGACACTGCCACTGCTTCTCTAATACGTCTTCTCTGCTCCCGGTATAAAATATAAGCTTTGGCTGCTTTCACCAAATTCTCTAAAATTAAAACCTCCTCCACTATATCTTGAATTTGTTCTACATGAGGAATTTCTCCTTCTTTAAATCTTCTTTGGAGCAAATCAACAACTTTTTTAGCAAGCTTCTCTGCTAATTTACCATCACCTTCTCCTGAGGCTGTTAAGGCTTTAAAAATAGCGTCCCTGATTTTTGATTCATCAAAAGAGACAATTTCACCATTTCTCTTTTTTACTTGAGCAATTTTAGCCATACCAGTAAAAAGTTAAAAAAGTATATTTTCTTATTATACTTGTCAATCAAAAAATCAGTCAAATTGTGGAAAACTTTTTAAATACCTGTAGCAATAAGTGTAATCCGTACCTCATCCGGTCGAAATTGTTTGTTGTTTTGAAAAGCGCCAAAGATAATTTTTGCCTGTGGAGAACTTTTTTGATTTATAATATTAGCTGTCTTCTGTACATCAAATAAAGTAAGATTTTTCCCTCCGGCAATATTAAATAAAACTCCTTTAGCCCCATCCATAGAGGTTCCCAAAAATGGAGAAGCAAGTGCCTCTTTGGTTGCTTGTTCTATCTTCCTCTCCCCTTGGCCCTTGCCGATACCAAAAAAAGCTCTACCAGCATTTTTCATAATTGAGCTTAAATCTGCTAAATCTATATTGATTAAGCCAGGGGTTATTATAAGGTTTAAAATGTCAAAAATAATATTGTAAATTGTTTCATCTATCAAACGGAAGGCAAAATCAATGTTAGTGGAGTTTTGAATTTTATCTAAAACTTTGTCATTAAAAACCGCAATAAGCGTGTCTAAATCTTTCTCTAATACTGACAAAGCCTGATGGGCAATCTTTTTTCTTTGGGCGCCTTCAAAATAAAAAGGAAAAGTTACTATACCGATAGTTAAAGCACCTGTCTCTTTTGCTATTCTTGCTACCACAGGAGAGGCGCCGGACCCCGTTCCTCCCCCCAAACCGCAAATAACAAAAACAATATCTCCACCTGAAATAATATTTTCTACCTCTTCTTTTGATTCCTCTGCCGCCTCTCTACCAACTTTTGGATTCATACCCGTGCCCAATCCTAATGTTTTCTTTCTGCCTATTTGAATCTTCTTATCTGCCTTAGTTGTTCTCAAATCCTGAAGATCAGAATTAATAGCGATCAACTCAACAGACTTAGGATAAGGTCTTGGTATTCTTGTGAGAATATTGCCTCCTGCTCCGCCAATTCCAATGACTTTTATTTTAATGCAGTTTTTCATGGCAAAAATATTCTAAAAATCTTTTTCAATCTCTGAAGAAATTGACCTCTTTCTGATTGAAACTCCTCCGCAAACCCTTTAAGCACTAAACCACATAAAACAGCAAGAGAGGGATCGGTCTTAAGGTTTATAAAACCTTTGGGAGATGCTTTTTTAACAGGTAATGCTAATTCCTTTTTTGCAAAATCAACAATGCCAGGTAAATTTGCTCCACCTCCAACCAACACTATACCCGCGGGTAAAGAATCCGCCTTAGAAATTTTCTTGAGTTCTTTTTTAATCAGTGCAAAAATCTCTGAAATACGCGCTCTTCCTGCCTTTGCCATTTTATTGAGTGGAAAAACAAATGTTTTATTTGGTCCTATTTCTATTTTTTCTTTTTTTCTTGATTTTTTAAAAATATATTCACCGAACTTTAATTTAATTTTCTCGGCGATTTCTATTTCTGTTTGAAGAGCAATCGCAATATCATTTGAAATATGAGAGGAGCCAACAGGCAAAATTGCAAGGTGCAGCAAAGACCCTTCTTCAAACACAGCAATCGAGGTACTGCCTGCTCCAATATCTACCAAGGCTACTCCCAGCTCTTTTTGTTGAGGAGTTAAAATCGCTAAAGACGCTGCCAAAGGAGAAGGAATTATCTCGGCGATTTCTAAGTCTGCTTTTAAAACTGCATCTATGAGATTTTTAACATAGGGCGAAAAAGCACATATTGCCAAAGATTCTACCTCAAGCTTTATTCCTTTTAAATTAAGAGGGTCTTTAATTCCCTTCTCTCCATCAATAATAAATTCTTTTGGTATAACTTCTAAGACTTCTTTATTGAAAGGTAAAGTAATTGAACGTGAGTTTTCTATTACTCTTTCTATGTCTTCTTGGGAAACTTTTTGATCTGCTCTTGAAATTGCTACTGCCCCATGAGTATTTTTAACAAAAATGTGATATCCTCCAATGTTAACAAATATTTCTTTTATTTTTCTTTGGGATTCCTGCTCAAGCAATTTCTTCAACTCTATGATTTTCTGGGAGACTTTGTTAGCATCTACAACCATTCCTTTCCTTACACCAAATGAGGGCACTGTTTTAAAGCTTAAAACTTCTATTTCCTGGGCCCCATTCTGTTTTTGTGCTATCATTCCTTTTATTGTATCGGACCCAACATCTATTGCCCCAACATAATTTCCTCTTGTCATGTTTTTAGAAAAAATAATCTAAATATTTGTTTTCTTTTTGCAACATAATCTCTGCATCCTTTGGTTTTTGGTGGTCGTATCCCAAAAGATGTAAAAGTCCATGAATGAAAGTTCTTGCTAATTCTTTTTTAAACTCTGATTGCTCTCTTTTGGCCTTTTTTTTAACTTCTCTTAGACAGATAAAAATCTCTCCTAGTTGTTTTTGCGCCTCCGGCGGAATAATGAAATCCTTTCTTTGAGGTTCCGGAAATGAAAGAACATCTGTTACTCTGTTTTTCTTCCTGTATTTATAATTCATTTTTCTCATCCTCCCTGGTCCTACAAATACCAAAGAGATCACTCCGTCTTTTTTTTCTTCTTCTAAAACCTTTTTTGCAATCTCATTTAGAAACTTCTCATCTATTTGGTGAGTGGTGAGATTATTTATCTCTAACATGCTTTACTTTATCCTACCAAAACTTAAAAACTTGAGCAAATAAAAAACTCCTTTTCAAATAAGGAGATTTTAATAAGGCTTTTAAATCTTTCCTAGTTTTTCTAGTTTTTGATAATACTTTTTAAGCTCTTCTCTTCTTAAAGCACTTCTTATTTTTAATTTTCTGCTCAATGGTCTCTTTCTATACATAGATTCTCTTGCTTGAGTTAAAATACCGCTTTGTTTTAAATGTCTTAAAAAGCGGTTTACTACTTGCCTTGAATCTTCCCCATCTTTTTTCTCAATTACCATGCCTGGTTTTGTTTTTCTTGCTGCAACCATATTTTGGTATTATATTATTTTTATTTTGACTTTTTTTGCTTTTCTTTCTTTAAAGCATTTTTAACCTCCTTTATTAATCTATTTCTCGGAATGCTTTTTTGATCTCCTGTTTCCATGTTGCGCAAAATTGGGGCCCTTTTTAAAACCTCCTCTTTACCAATAATAATTACATATTTTACCTTCTTTCTATTAGCAATTTTTAATTGATTAGTCAATGAATCTCTAGAAAGCTGAAAGGCAACAGGAATTTTGGCTTTTTGGAACTCTTCTATAAGTTTTAAACTCTCAATTTTAGCCTCATCACCAAGTTGAGCAATGAAAATTTCCGGAACGGATTCTTTTTTCTCAAGAGAAATATTGTTCTCTTTTAAAAGCTCAATAATTCTTTCCACTCCTCCTGCTCCTCCACAAGCTGGGATATTTTGTTTTCCTATAAGTTTTAAAAGGTCATCATATCTCCCACCACCAATTATTGCATTTTGTCTTATCTCTTGATCTTTTTGTGGGATTATCTCAAATACTGTCTTTGTATAATAATCTAACCCTCTCACCAAATAAGGATTTAAAATGTAAGGAATTCCCAAAGCTTCCAAATATTCCAAAACTTTTTCAAAATGATCATGGCATTCTTCACATAAATAATCTACAATCTGAGGACCTTGTTTTACAATTTTTTGACACCGAACTTCTTTACAGTCTAAAACTCTTAGAGGATTTCTTTTTAATCTTTTTCTGCAGGTTGCACAAAGAGAAGTTTCATTACGTTTTAAATATCTTGTCAAAACTTTTTTATAATAAGGTCTGCATTGAGAATCTCCAATGCTGTTTATCTCTACTATTATGTCTTTAATATCTAAAGCTTCAAGAATTTTAACAAAAAGCCATATGATCTCTACATCAACTATTGGTTTTTTAGAACCAAACACTTCGAAATTTATTTGGTGGAATTGACGATACCGTCCTGCCTGCGGGCGTTCATATCTAAACAAGGGGCCTCGTGTGTACAATTTAACTGGATGGGGCCAAGCGACCATTCCATTTTCAAAATAAGCACGGGCTAACGATGGCGTAAATTCAGGCCTTAAAGCTAAATATTCTCCTCCTCTTGTTTTCAAAAGATACATCTGTTTTTCTACAATATCCGTAGTTGGGCCTGTAGATTTTACAAACAATTCGTAGTTTTCCAAAATAGGTGTCTCTATTTTCTTAAAACCATAAAAATCGGCATATTGATCAGCAATCGAATACACTTTTTCATAATAAGCTTCTTCTTCAGGTAAAATATCTTTCATTCCGGTGGGCGTTTGAAATTTTAACCTAGGTTTTTTCATAAAAATTAATTGGGATAATAAGAAGGTTTATCTGCAAAAACGGATAACGGCCAAATCCTAAAAGCAACTTTTCCGATAATTAAATTGTTAGAAACTGGTCCAAAAAATCTGGAATCTAACGAAGAGGCGCGGTTATCTCCTAAAACAAAATATTCGTTGTTTTTTAAGTGAATTTCTAAATTGCCAGGTGTTTTTGTTCCCTCTGGCAAGTAAGGCTCTTCTAATACAAAAGAGTGGCCTTTTTTTTGTATAATCACTTGTCCGTTTTTAATTATGACTGTCTCATTGGGAAGGCCGATCACCCTTTTTATAAACCTTTGATTTAAATTGTTGGGATTTCTAAAAACTATTACATCGCCTCTCTGAGGTTCATGAAACCGATAACTGATTTCATCAATAATCAAATAGTCTAAATCATGGAAATTGGGTTCCATGCTTTGTCCTCTTACAAAAAAAGGTTGAAAAACAAATTCTCTGATGGGTATTACTATCAGTAAAGCAATGAGAAAAATTTTGACTATTTCCCAGAAAAATGATAAAGCTTTATTCATATTTTAAATTATATACGCAAATGCTTTGAATTTTCAAGGTCTGTATATTATATTAAAAAAATATGATTCTAATTGTAGGGTTGGGCAATCCTAAAAGAAGGTTTATCTTAACAAGACATAATGTTGGATTTTTGTTTATTGACCATCTAAAAAAACTTGGACGGTTTGGCCCATGGAAAATATCTAAGCTACTTGAGGTAAAATTCTCAAAAGGAAAACTGTTTCAAAAAACTGTTCTTTTGGTAAAACCTCTAACTTTTATGAACTCATCTGGCAGAGCAGTTTTAAAGATTGCAAGGCATTATAAGATTCCGAAAGAAAATATCTGGATTGTTCACGATGATATAGATATTGAAATTGGAAGAATAAAAATCTCAAAAGGTAAAAGTTCTGGCGGACATAAGGGGGTTGAGTCGGTTATAGAGAGTTTAGGCAGTAAAGATTTTGTTCGGTTTAGAATTGGGATAGCGCCCTTATCAGAAAGTGAAAAATTAAAAATTAAAAATGAAAAATTAAAAAAATTTATTTTAAAAAAGTTTTCTAAAAAAGAAATAGAAGTTTTAAAAAATGTTTTTAAAGTT
>CAZUSK010000026.1:0-6395 GCA_964623345.1 uncultured Candidatus Saccharibacteria bacterium | reverse complement strand
CAGGAGCAGTTATTTTTTATAAAAACAAAGAAATTGAATACCTTCTTTTACATTATCCTGGCTCAACAAAAAAAACCAAACCTGCCTGCCGGCGAGGCAGGGATTATTGGGATTTTCCAAAAGGGCATATCGAAAAAGGGGAGACAGAAATTGAGACAGTCAAAAGAGAAGTATTTGAGGAAACCGGCTTAAAAGATATAGAAATCATACCGGGCTTTAAAACCAGCATTAAATATTTTTTTCAGAAAGAAGGAAAGAAGATTTTTAAAATAGTTGTTTTTTATTTAGCAAAAGCTAACACAAAAGAAGTCAAAATCTCTTTTGAACATATAGGATTCATATGGCTTCCATTTGACAAAGCGGTGGAGGTAGTAACTTATAAAAACGCAAAGGAAGTATTAAAAAAAGCCCACAATTTTTTGGAGGCTTCACGCAAAAAAGTTAAATAAATTACTTTTTTACTTCCTCAACTATTTTCTCAAAGATTTCAGGATATTCATTGGCAAGAGTAGCTAAAACTTTTCTGTCAATCTCAATATTTTTCTTTTTTAAAGCTCCCATAAACTTACTATAACTTAACCCTAATCTTCTTGCTGCAGCATTAATTTGAACCTGCCACAATCTCCTTTTTTCTCTTTTTTTTGTTCTTCTATCTCGATAAGCGTAACTCCAAGCATGTAAAAGTGCCTCACGCGCCAATTTGAGCTTGCTTTTTCTCCCCCACTTAAACCCTTTTACATGTTCTAAAACATGTTTTCTTCTTTTTGTATGAATTGTTCCCCTTTTTACCCTTACCATAATAATTAATTATCATTAATCACTGATTACTGATAATTGATTTATTTTCTTTTTGGAAAAAACAAAAACCTTTTTATTATTTTTGCTTCAGCTTTTGACAATTCTACCCATTTTCTCTTTTCTCTTATTAGCTTTCTGGGTTTTTTTGCTCGAAAGTGATCTTGTCCCGTAGCTCGTCTTAAAATCTTTCCTGTTTTTGTGATCTTAAATCTCTTTAGAATTGACTTTCTTGTTTTTGCTTTCATGTTGTCCTTTTTTAATTATTAAATAAAAGCCGTTTGGAATCTTTTTTAGCTCCTGTTCAATCTCAAAGTCAATATAAGATTTTAAGATTTCTAAAAATTTGTCAATCTTTTCTTTGGCAAAATTTCCTAAAGCTTTCTCTCGGCCCCGCAAAAGCATTTCAATTCTTACCCTATCTCCATCTTCCAAAAACTCCATAGCTTGTTTTGCTCGAGTTTCCATATCATGGGGAGAAATATTAAACCGCAGACGTATTCCTTTTACTTGAGAGCTTTTCTTTTTCTTCTCTCTTTTTTTCTGCTGATATAAAAACTTTCCATAATCAATTAACTTACATACAGGAGGATTGGCTTTGTCGGTAATAAGAATTAAGTCCAGAGAGCGCTCCTTGGCTAGTTGGAGCGCTTCTTCTTTTGACATTATTCCTATCTGTTGTCCTTTTTCATCTATTACGCGTACAGTATCTGCCCTTATTTGATTGTTGAGAATAATTCTTTTCTGAATGTTGAGTCTTAATTATTTTTGTGTGAGTGTAAGTAAATTAGTACCCAGGAAGCAAATCTTCGCTATCGCGAAAATTTGCTGTGGAGGCGCCGGGAGTCGAACCCGGGTGCAGAAGCTTTGCCAAAACACTTCTACAGGCTTATCCTGTTTTGGTGTCGGTCTTAGATCAAAAAACAGGCAAAAATTCTAAGACCCAAAGTCCCAAGATATAGTTCAGTGTAATTCCTTGGGACAAAGAATTACACCTAGCCTGAAATATGACACCTTCTCTTCCCTATCAGGCATCAGGAAGAGGGCGGCCTATGCTTTATGCATAGGCATATGCTGGTTGAAGATTGGCATCTCTTTTTGAAGAACAAGGTGCCTGCGTGTTTTGGCTCTAGCTTCTGTCGAATCCTTTCACCCCCACTATTAAGAAATTCTAAATCCAAAATTCTAAACCCTAAACAATTCCAAATTAAAATTTTTCTTTTATTGCTCTTCTTATCTCCCTTTCGATTTCTCTTTTTTTAATTTCTTCTCTTTTATCTGGTTTCCTTTTTCCTCTTGCAATTCCTATCTCCACTTTGATTTTACCAGCCTTAGTATACAATCTTAACGGAATAAGTGTCAACCCTTTTTCTTTTGATTTACCCAAAAGATATTTAATTTCTCTCTTTTTCAAAAGGACCTTTCTTGCTCTTTCTGGATCATAGTTTGGTGGAGCATTTTTGGGTTGATATGGAGGAATGTTTGCATTTATAAGATATGGTTCTTCTCCTTTAAAGACCAAAAAAGCTCCTTTAAGACTTGCTTTTCCTTCTTTTGCAGACTTTACCTCTTGCCCATTTAAAACTATCCCTGCTTCAAAAGTCTCAAGAATCTGATAATCAAAACGGGCTTTTTTGTTTTCTGCTAAGACCTTCATTTTTTTATTTTAACATAATGCTTTTGAAAGAGATATACTCACCCCGCTTAGCGGGGCTCAGAAAGAAATTATGAAAACCGCTCGGAAAGCAATTTTAGGATACGCTCGCTCCCCAGCGAGGAGCTCGCTCAAGTCCTCGGCAAAATTTCCCCCCACATAAATTTATGTGGGGGGAAATTTTGCCTGCGGATGCTCCTAAAAATTGCTTTCCTCGCTTCCTCCTTTTTCTTTAATAAAACTCAATTTGCAACACGCTTCTTCTATCAGTGCTTACCTTGCTTTTCGCATAAGCTCCATAAAAATTGCTTTCCTCGCCATTGCTACAATAGACAGAATAATTTTCAGGGGTTAAACTAAAATTGATGCTCAAAAAAGAAATTCAAAAAATACTCAAGACAGCTTTAGAAGATCTTAAAAAAGAGAGAGTTTTAGTTTTTGATAAGTTAGAAAATGTTCAGGTAGAATATCCAAGAGAAAAAGAGCACGGTGATTATGCTACAAATATTGCTTTAATTCTTGCCAAAAAAACTGAGAAAGACCCTATTAAAATAGCCAATTTGATAGTTAACCAAATTAACAAAAAAATAACAAAAAATTTATTTGAGAAGATAGAAATAAAACAACCCGGATTTATTAATTTCTTTATTTCGCAAGAATATTTACAGAAACTGCTTAAAGAAATTATAAAAAAAGACCAAAATTTTGGAAGATTAAAAATTGGGAGGGGAGTAAAAACAAATGTTGAATTTATCTCTGCAAATCCAACAGGAGAGCTTCATGTTGGAAATGGCAGGGGTGCTTTTTTTGGTGATGTTCTAGCTAATGTTTTAGAGTTTGCAGGGTTTAAAGTTGAAAGAGAATATTATATTAATAACGCAAGATGCAACACCCAAATACAGATTTTAGGAAAAACGGCTTTAGGGAAAGGTAAGGCATATTTAACCGATTATCTAAAGCAAAAAATCAAAAAACTTCAAAAAAAATTAAAGAAGATAGACGATGAAAAAGAGGCCGGATACCTACTTGCTAACGAAATTCAAAAAGACATTAAGAAATTTGTCGAAAAAGAGCTAAAAATAAAATTTGATAATTGGATTGAAGAAGAAAGTTTTTTTCAAAAAAGCGAGATCAGAAAAACTTTTAAATGGCTTGAGAAAAAAGGTTTAGTCTATCAAAAAGACGGTGCTTTTTGGATAAGAACCTCAAAGTTTGGAGATGAAAAAGATTGGGTAATTGTTAGAGAAAACGGAGAACCAACTTATTTAATGTCAGATATTGTTTACCATAAAGATAAGGTAAAAAGAGGGTTTAAAAAAATCATTAATATCTGGGGAGCAGACCATCAGGCACATGTATCAAAGATGAAGGCGGTAATGAAAATATTAGGATTTAGGGGAGAATTTGAAGTGCTAATTTCCCAAATTGTTACTCTAAAAAGCGGAAAGAAGCTTTCAAAAAGAAAAGGAGAGATTATTACTTTAAGAGAACTTATAGATGAAATCGGGCTTGATGTAGCAAGATTCTTCTATCTTCAAAAAGCCTTAGATGCTCATATGGAGTTTGATTTAGATTTGGCAAAAGAACAATCAGAGAAAAATCCAGTTTATTACATTCAGTATGCCCACGCAAGAATTTGCTCTATTTTGCAAAAATGCAAAGTTAAAAATGAAAAATTAAAAATTTCAGTTCAAAATTTAAAATTGCTTAAAAATCCAAAGGAGATAGAGCTAATGAAACAATTAATAATTTTTCCCGAAATTATAGAAGAAATAGCAGAGTCATATCAGGTGCATAGATTAACACATTATGCAACACGGGTGGCGGGAGCTTTTCATCAATTCTACCAAGAATGTCGGGTTTTAACACAAGAGGAAGAAGTTACCAAAGCAAGACTTGCTTTGGTTATGGCGACGCTAATAGTTTTGAGAAATCTCTTAAAACTCATGGGCATTTCTTTACCCACAAAAATGTAAGTTTAGTTGAAAAAAGACACAAGAAAGTGATAATTTTCTGTGTAAAGTGACACTTTACACAATCTGGGAGGATAAAAAAGGAAGCTTTTTGGAAAGAAGGAAAAAGGGATGGGTACTTTTTATTGAAAAACAGTTTTTTTGATGATATACTCTTTTTATATGGAGTTTAAGCTTCCTAGAATAGAAAAGGAAATTTTAGAGTTTTGGAAAAAAAATAAAATTTTTCAGAAAACGCTTCTTGGGAAAAAGCGGAATTTTGTTTTTTACGAAGGACCACCTACTGCTAATGCAAAACCAGGAGTTCACCATGTACTGGCAAGGGCTTACAAAGATATTATTTGTCGCTATAAAACAATGCAAGGTTATAAAGTGCTAAGAAAAGCAGGATGGGACACGCATGGTTTGCCAGTGGAGTTGGAAATAGAAAAGAAGTTAGGGCTTAAAAACAAAAAAGACATCGAAAAGTACGGAATAGATAAATTTAACCAAGAGTGTAAAAAATCAGTCTGGCAATATGTAGGAGATTGGCGGAATTTAACCGAAAGAATAGGTTTTTGGCTCGATATGGACAATCCTTATATTACTTACGACCCTTCTTATATTGAGACTCTCTGGTGGATAATAAAAGAAATTTCAAAAAAAGGACTTTTGTATCAAGATTATAAAGTAGTTCCTTATTGTCCAAGATGCGGAACATGTTTATCTTCTCATGAAGTAGCGCAGGGATACAAGAAAATAAAAGAACCAGCTATATATGTGAAATTTAAAGTTAAAAATGAAAAATTAAAAATTAAAAATTTAAAAGATAAAGTTTATTTACTTGTGTGGACGACAACCCCTTGGACATTGCCAGCAAATGTTGCAATTGCAGCGCACCCAGAATTTAATTACATTTTAGTAAAAAAAGATAAAGAGTATTATATTTTAGCTGAATCGAGAAAAGAAGTTTTAGGAGAGAAAGTAAAAATTATTAAAAGGTTTAAAGGAAAAACTCTAGAAGGATTGGAATATCAGCCTTTATTTGACAAAGATGTTGTAGATTTAAAAGTTTCTAGCAAAAATATTTACAAAGTTCTTTTGGCAGACTTTGTTTCCAAAGAAGAGGGGACAGGGTTGGTACATATTGCGCCAGCTTTTGGCGAGGAAGATATGATGTTGATAAAAGTGCAAAACTCAAAGCGCAAAGCGCAAAGCGAGAAGTTTCCGATAATTTTGACAGTGGATGAAGAAGGAAAGTTTAGAAAGGAAGTGAAAAGATGGAAAGGAATGTTTGTGAAAGAGGCTGATCCTCTAATTATTGATTATCTAAGAGAGAAAGAAAAGCTATTTAAAGTAGAAGAATATGAACATGATTATCCTTTTTGCTGGAGATGCAAGACTCCACTTTTATATTACGCAAAAAAGAGTTGGTTTGTTAGAATGACAAAGGTAAAGAAAGATTTACTTAGAAATAATCAAAAAATTAATTGGATTCCAGCTCATATTAAGGAAGGGAGGTTTGGTGAGTGGCTAAAAGATGTAAAAGATTGGGCCTTGTCTCGAGAGCGATATTGGGGGACTCCTTTGCCAGTTTGGATATGCGAAAAATGCCAGCATCAGGAGGTGATCGGATCCAGAAAAGATTTATTGAAACAAAAGTTCTCTACAAATCAATATTATCTTTTGCGTCATGGAGAGGCTCTAAATAATAAAAAAGAAATTTATAGCTCATATCCAGAAAAAAAACCTTGTCCTTTGACCGAAAGAGGAAAGAAACAAGTCGAAACCATTGCTCAAAAATTGAAGAAAGAAAAAATTGACTTAATATTCTCTTCAGATTTATTAAGAACAAAGCAAACTGCAGAGATAATAGGAAAGGTTTTAGGGATAAAGCCGATCTATGACGAAAGATTAAGAGAGATTGATACCGGAAGGCTCAATGGCAAACCAATCAAAGAAGGAAATAAATTTTTTAACCCCGAAAATAAACT
>CAZUSK010000025.1:1213-6484 GCA_964623345.1 uncultured Candidatus Saccharibacteria bacterium | reverse complement strand
TCTAAATTCTTTTTATCTACCCAATTTTGAGCCTGAGCAACTTCAAAATATCTACAAAGAATTTCTATATTTCTTGAAAGTTCTTGTATATGAGAGGTGTCAATTTTGGGATTCTCTCCAATTAAAGAGCTTAAAATCTCTACTGCTTTTTGTCGAATTTGATATCTTAATGGTTCGTTTTCAGGAAAAAGATCGGTAACTTTATACAAAGCAATGGTTAATTTAACAAAATATTCCTTTGTCATCTGCCTATTTTAATTTGTCCTTTTTAATATAGCAAAAAAGAAAATTTCGGTCAAAACTTGTCCACTTTACAAAATATATTTTTCTTTTAAGATATAAGAAAGGTCCCAAAAAGGGAGGGTGTTATAATTAATTTAGTTGGAAAATTATGCGTCTGAAACTGAGATTTCCAGAAAAGAAAAAGAGTTTTGTGCCTTGGTTGATTCTGCTCTGCTTAATTGTAATTGGTGTCCTGGCTTATTTATATAGAGAACCTCTAAGTAAGGCTTTAGTTTTCAGAAAAGCAGAAATTCAAGAATTTCCTGCACCTACCCAACCTACATCAGTTATTCCTGAATTACAAGAAACGCCTCTTCAGGTAGAAGAGGGGAAAATTGTTGGAGAACAAAAAGTAACTGTAGTTCCTGCAGAGCCGAAAGAAAGTTCGGAAGAAAAAGTATATGTGGAGGTTGCAGAAAGAGGAGAAGGAATTACTCATCTGGCAAGAAAAGCTTTAGCTGAATATCTTAAAGAAAAAGGAGAGAATATTGCCTTAACAAAGGCTCATAAAATTTATATTGAAGATTATATGCAAAAGAGAACAGGTTGGAGATGGCTGAAATTAGGAGAAAAGGTAAGTTTTTCAGAAAAATTGATTGAAGAGGCAATTGAAAAATCTCTAAAATTGACAGAGGAGCAACTTCAAAATATTCTTAATTTCACCCCTCCGCCAACTTTTGTTGAATAAAATTACCTTGCTTCAAAATCATTAAGATTATTATCAGTATCTTGGTAGGAGGAGTTAATTCCTTTTCTTAAAAGTAAAGTGCTTCCTTTGGGAAATAAAGCCGGCTCTCTTTCAAAAACTTTGGCTTTACCCCAGCCAACAAGATCTATTTTACATTTTTCTCCTTCTTCTTTTGGATCACAATCAAAAAGACCAATTGCTCCGTCTGAAGCAATCTGGGCTTTTGAATAAGGCTTGTTTTCTTTGGTTAGAAGTTGCCAGTCTGGATTTAAAGTTGAGCCTTCTTTGAGATAGATGGCTATTGTAAAATAAGAATTTGAAGAGATTGAAAGATCGTCATCTATTTTCCAAAGACGATAGGGTTCCTTAATTAAGCGGTTTTGAGAAAAGTAAGCAAGATATTTATCTTTTAGAGAGACGGGTGTATTTCCAGGATTGAAAAATTTTACAAACTCATCTCCTTCAATATGAACCTCTGTAATTAGAATCTTCTCTTTTTGTGACCAATCCAGCATCTTTGAATTCTCCTGATCAAATACCTGCTCTGTTTTTTCTTGCTGCGCTTTTCTCTGTTTCTCTTCTAATGCTAAAGACTGAACCTTGCTATATATCAATCTCTCTCCCAAAGAATTTTGAGGAGTTAAAATTAAAGAAAACTCAAAATCATTTTCGTTGTTGTTTGTATCTATAAATTCTGAGTTTTGAATCTTTCTCTGAAGACTCTCCCCTGTTTTTAAACCGCCATCTTTTAATTTTGCTTTTAGTTCTGTTGCTAAAATTGGTATGGGCGAATTTGGTTTTCCCCAACCAACTCTATCAAAAACTTCTCCTTTCTTTTTTCTAATAACTACCCCAGAGATTGAGGCAAGCTGACTGGAAAAATAAGCGTCACCCTCGAGTTTTTGGTTTTTTGTTTTTATTTCTCCTCCAATAAAAAGAAAAAACCCTCTTTCAGGGATAATGTTTCTCTTCCAATCAATCCTTTTTTGAGTTTTCCTATTTTGAGAATCAACAAGCTCTAAAACAAAATTGTCATCATTTATCTCAACTGGAAAGTCATTTGGATTATAAATTTCTATAAACTCATTTTTTGAAGAATCAAAACCAGAAGCAACCTCTGTAATTAAAAGCGGTTTAATTTCTTCTTGGGTTTTCTTTGGCTCCTCTATCTTTTCTTTCTCCTTGGTTGTTTCCGTGCTACTCTCGTTGGTTCTTTCTATATTGTCAATTAAGGCAAGAATTTCTTTCTGAATTTTGAGATTTTCTTCATTTAAACTTATAAATTGTTTTTTAAATTCAAAAAATTCATTAAAAAGAGTGTCTAATCTCTGGTTTATTTCATCTTCTGTACTTAAATTTTCCTTTGAATAACCGACCATTGATTGCAAAGAATCCTCTAAATTTTTAATTTTCTCTTCTATTTCTAATAATTTTGTAAAAGATGTTTCTTCTTGATCTTTTGTCTCTGGTGCTTTCTTAAATTGAGAGAGCAATTCTTCAATTTGGGCCTTCTGGAAAAGAGAAAAGGAGCTAAATTTTAATAAATAAAAAAGAAAATAACAATTTAGGCCGATACTTAAAAAAAGAAAGCCTAATAATAAAAAATATTTTTTCATAACCTTACCTTTAATGTTAAACATTGCTTCATTATTTAATCCCTCAAATAAAAAATCAAGGCGCAAAGCCTTGAAAGTTTTGATTTTAGAAAATCTAAAAATTATTTTAGGGCAAGCAATTCCTTTAATTCTTTTATTTGATCTTCCAGTCTCTCTATTCTTTTTCCGTGATCAGCCAGAATCAATTTCTCAATTCTTTCTAAGCGATCTTCAATCTTATCAAAACGTTTATTAACCTCGTCCTTTTTTGCAGTTTCCATAAAGCCTTCCTGAATCATTCTGGCTAAATCTTCAATTGTAATATCTTCCTTTTCCATCATTTTTATTATAGTCCTCCATTAATAATTAAGTCAAATAAAACTCTAAACTGTGTAAAGTGTCACTTTACACAAAAGAGAAATGTGCTTGTTAGTTTAGTGTGATTGTATCTAAAAATTCTTCAAAAATTTTAGAGCATTCATTTTTTTCTGTCTCAGGAGAGAGGGCTTTAAGATAGATTATATTTTCTTTATAAGGGATTGAAATTTGAATCTGCCAAAGGCCAAAGGAAATATTTTCTTCCCTTAGAGCCTCAATTTCTCCAACCAAAACAACTGAAAGAGTAGACTTTTGGGGAATGTTTTTTAGAGAATTAATTGTCTTTTGTAAGGTATTCAACTGTCCTGCTATTGCTTTTTGGGCGTTTATCCCAATTAAGCATCCCTTTTTCAAATTTTGTTCTTCTTTTTTTACAGCTGTGCCAGGTGGTAGTAAAAGTAAAGTTCTTGTAGTCGGTTCTTTTTCTATTTGCCAGTCGCTTGGTATTTGGCATTTTAATCCTAAATTAGCATTGAAAATGGTTTTTCCCTCTTTATCCTCTTTGACAACAAAATTTTCTGTTGGCTCAAAAATCATTGATTCAAAATCAGGAACCTTTTCTGAAACAAGGTTATAAGAAAATACCAGAAGAGCCACAAAGACAAAAAAAGTGGCTCCAAAGAGAAACCAAAATCCTTTTGACATAGAAATTACGCTTTTGTTTTAATGAGATCTCTTGCTGTCCTAAAGATAATTTCTCCATTTTCAACATCTGCTACCACTCTCTCTCCTTCTTTCACCTCTTGAGTCACCATTTTAAGTGCCAAAGGATCTAAGATAAGTTTTTGGATTACTCTTTTTAAAGGTCTTGCTCCTAAATTAGGGTCAAATCCTTTTTCTGCTAAAAGTTCTTTTGCTTTTTTGGTAATCTTAAGAATTATGCCTTTTCTCAAAAGCCTTTCCTCTACCTTTTTAAGCTCTAACTCTACAATCTCCCTAATCTCTTTTGGTCCCAAATAATGGAAAATAATAATCTCATCTATTCTATTTAAAAACTCTGGTCTAAATCTCTCCTTCAGGGCTTCCAATACTTTATCTTTCAACGATTCTTCTTTTTCTTTAGTCTCAGCAACAAAACCCAAGGGTGCCATTTTAGACACATACTCAGAACCAACGTTAGAGGTCATAATGATAATTGTGTTCTTAAAAGAAACTACCCTTCCTTTTGCGTCTGTCAATCTTCCGTCATCTAAAATTTGCAGGAGAATGTTAAAAACATCTGGATGAGCTTTCTCTATCTCATCCAAAAGAATAACCGAATATGGTCTTCTTCTCACTTTTTCTGTAAGTTGGCCCCCTTCCTCATAACCTACATAACCAGGAGGAGAGCCGATCATTTTAGATACAGCGTGCCTTTCCATATATTCTGACATATCAAGTCTGATTAAAGCTTTTTCATCATTGAAAAGAAACTCTGCTAAAGCTTTTGCAGTTTCAGTCTTACCAACTCCTGTTGGTCCTAAAAATAAGAAAGAACCTAAAGGTCTGTTTTCTTCAGCAATTCCTGCTCTGGAACGTCTTATTGCATTGGCAATTGCTTTTATTGCCTCTCTTTGGTTAACGATCCTTTTTTGAAGATATTCTTCCATTCTTGCTAATTTTTGAGCTTCGCTTTCCAGTAATTTTGTCACCGGAATGCCTGTCCATTTAGAAACTATTTTTGCAATATCTTCATCGGTAACTTCCTCTTTTAAAAGTTTGTGCTTCTTTCTAAATTTTGTTAATTCTTTTTCTTTTGCTTTAATTTCTTTTAAAACCTCCGGAATTCTTCCATATTTAATCTCGGCCACTTTTTCTAAATCGCCTTCTCTTTGAGCAACCTCAGCCTCAAAATTTAATCTATCAACCTCTTTTTCTAAATTACTGATCTCTTCGACTAACTTTTTCTCTGTTTGCCATTTAAGCTCTAAATCTTTCAATTTTTCATTTAAATCAGCAAGTGCTCTTTCTATAGCATTAATTCTCTTTTTATTTGCCTGCCCTTTTTCTTTTTTCAAGGCTTCTTTTTCTATCTCCAACTTCTGAATTTCCTTTTTTAGTTCCTCAATTTCAATTGGCTCTGACTCTATCTCAAGCCTCAATGACGAAGCTGCCTCATCAATTAAATCAATAGCTTTGTCTGGCAGGAATCTATCGGTAATATAGCGAGCAGAAAGTTCAGCAGCAGCAATTAAGGCTGAATCTGAAATTTTAACTCCATGATGAAGCTCATATTTCTCTTTGATTCCTCGCAAAATTGCAATTGTATCTTCAATAGAAGGCTCTTGAACATAAATTGGCATAAACCTTCTCTCAAGGGCCGGGTCTTTCTCAATATATTTTTGATAT
>CAZUSK010000025.1:0-1203 GCA_964623345.1 uncultured Candidatus Saccharibacteria bacterium | reverse complement strand
TTGTCGCGCCAATAACTCTTATTTCTCCTCTTGCTAAAGCTGGCTTTAAAAGGTTAGAAGCATCCATAGCGCCCTCGGCTGCACCAGCTCCAACAACTGTGTGGAGTTCATCAACAAAAAGAATATATTGGCCTTTTGACTTTTCTAATTCTCTCAAAAGCGCCTTTAATCTTTGCTCAAACTCACCTCTATATTTTGTCCCTGCAATCAAAAGTCCTAAATCTAAGGCTAAAATTTCTTTGTATTTTAAACTCTCTGGCACATCTTGTTTAACAATTCTTTGGGCTAACCCTTCAACAATAGCAGTTTTCCCTACGCCTGCCTCTCCAATTAAAACAGGATTATTTTTTGTCCTTCTTGACAAAACTTGAATTACTCTTCTAATTTCATTCTCTCTTCCAATAATTGGATCGAGTTTCCCTTCTCTTGCAAGTTTTGTTAGGTTTTTGCAATATCTTTCAATGACTTGGTATTTTGCCTCAGGATTTGGGTCAGTAATTTTTTCATCCCCTCTGATTTCTTTTAAAACTCTTAAAACATTATCGTAGGTAAGACCTTGTGCTTGATATTTCTCTAAAATAGGCTTTGCCTCTGTTGGCACGTTGAAGAAGGCCAAAAACAAATGTTCGCAAGAGATATATTCGTCTTGCATTTTAACTGCCTCTTCCCTTGCCTTTTCTAAAATTCTTGCTAAATCTTGGGTGATGTAAAACTGCGCAGAAGAGAAAACATTTTCTCTTGGAGGAAATCGTCTAAGCGTGCTTGAAATTTTTTGTTTTATTTGAGAAGTATCAATTTGCAATTTTCTTAAAAGAGTTGAGACAACAGTCCCTTCTTGTTCAAGTAGCACATAAAAAAGATGCAAGGCATCTACTTGCTGTTGTCCCATTTTTCTCGCCATATCCTGAGCTTTCATTATCGCCTCTTGTGCTTTTTGAGTAAATTCTCCTCCAGGTGGCGCAAACATAGTGAGTGGTTAAGTGATTGAGTGGTTGAGTTATTAAGTGGTTGAGTAGTTGAACAACTCAATAACTTGATAACTTGGTGACTTGGTGACTTGGTAACTAAATATAGAATACAATATACTTGCTCTTCTGTCAATTTAACCTGATCTCTCTCCTAAAACTACTTCAATCGTTTTTATTTCTTTTTTCCTCAAAACTTTTAAGGCCTGTTTTAACGCTCTTCCGTCAACGAATGGTC
>CAZUSK010000024.1:0-6525 GCA_964623345.1 uncultured Candidatus Saccharibacteria bacterium | reverse complement strand
CGACCATAGGGAGAGATTCGGCATGCGTTTTTGTCGTAGTCTACTCCAGCTCCTGTAACAACCTCAAACCGTCCTTTACCTAACCAATTAAACCTTACCATACCTACCACCTTATTGCAAAAACCATGACGAAAATCGGTGTCTGGTTCAGCGGATTGTTATATTGCTTTTTTCTCCTTTTAATATATTAACGATTTTTAAAATCTCTTCCTTATCAACTAAACGCTTTGTCACATATTTATGCAAAATCATATTTATCAAAGTCTGATATGGTATTCCTTCTTCTTTTGCTCTTTCTTTTATCTTTTCCAAATCGTAACTGCTCATCCGTAAACTAATTGCCCTATCCTTTTTCGCTCTATCTATTATTTTCTCTATCCTTCCTTTCTTCTCTTTACTAATAAGTTGGAGATTTTCTATATCACCTTCAATTCTTCTTTCTTCTTCTGTTAAATCATATTCAATCATTCTTAGTCTCCCTTCCGTATTTTTTATGAAATTTCCTACTCGGAAATGCAGTCTTTAATATTATTTGCTCCTTCCCATTTATAATAAATGGATCAACCCATGTATAATTTCTTATTTCAATTATAAAATATTGCTGATTCTCTCTCGTTGGATTTTCCACTATCTCTATATAATCCTTATTTAATATTATTTCCGCAATTTCCTCAAAAGATATCCCTCGATTGATTATTAGCCATTTATTTTTTTCTTCATCCCAGATTATATCCATATTTAAAGTTACACAATTGTATATACAATGTCAATTATAACCCAAAATTAAATATTTCTGGATTTGCTAAAACAGAAAGTGCTTTTTTGATAACTTTCGATACTTCGCAATTACTTAAAGCTTAAGACACAAAAATGGAGTAGTCGTACTCCGTTAATCAAGGCAAATCATTATTCATTTAATCAGCTATTTGCAAGGAGGTATAACAGGAGTCCATATTTTCAGACACAAGATTCTTGACATGTCTCGCTTTCCAAGTTTCACCCACCGATTATTCGCATTTAGATGTCCTCCAAACGGTAGATAAAAGTCTTCCAATTCAAGCTTTTTTCTATCTCTTTTTCGGTATATTTCCCCTCCCCAGGTGCAAGGTTTTTCGCTGTTTTTACTCTTTCCCTTTGCACCTTAATGAGAGAATTTTACACTTAATTCTTTCCCTTGCAAATCCCTATCTGTTATTCAGCAAACCCTAAGTAAGAAAACAACAGTTTAACAGAAATCTAACAATACCCTAATAAAAGTTTAACATTTCTCTTTTACATTTAAGGTGGTTAGACACCTCAGGTTGTTGCATACTACGGATGATTAAAGGGGGAATAAATCTTTATTTAAGGAGGACATATGAAAGTGTTTACTGATCTATTGCGAGCATTACGCAGGGGTAGAGAAAGGGAGGATAAGTTAAAGATGTCTATCGGAAGGATATTTTTGGCCTTTGGATTTCTGATGTCATTAATAGCAGTTCCCCTTTTTGCCAGGGGAAGTAGAGAAAATAGCGATAGAGTAGAGGAACTGCTTGGTGCCGGAGCAACATTTCCGTATCCGCTCTATTCCAAGATGTTTAGTGAATACGGAAAATTGAAGGGTGTAAGAATAAACTATCAGGCGATAGGTTCTGGTGGGGGGATACGTCAGTTACTTAGCAAAACCGTGGATTTTGGCGGAACAGATGCTTTTATGGATGATAAGGACCTGGCAAAAGCTAAAGCTTCTACCAATAATGAAATACTTCATATTCCGATCTGTCTCGGAGCAGTCGTCATTACGTATAACTTAGCACTTAATAGCTTAAATAATGGTTTAAAGGGCAAGCATTTAAGATTGACTCCTGATGTCATAGGCGATATTTTCCTGGGAAAAATTAAGAGGTGGAACGATCTAAGGATATCTAAACTTAACCCAGGGATTAAGTTTCCTGAGATAGATATAACAGTGGTTCACAGGTCGGATGGAAGTGGAACAACTTTTGTCTTTAGCGATTATCTCTCTAAAGTTAACCCAGAATGGAAGGAAAGGATAGGTAGTGGAAAATTACTAGATTGGCCTGTAGGGATAGGGGGAAAAGGCAACCCGGGTGTAGCAGGTTTGGTGAAACAGATCAAAGGTTCTATCGGGTATGTGGAGCTTGTCTATGCGGTTCAGAATAAGATGCCCTATGCTGCAATTAAGAATAGTAATGGCAATTTTATTATCCCCTCTCTGAGTACGGTTTCTCTGGCCGCAGATATAGATATTCCTGAAGATACCCGTATCTCTATTACGAATACTAGAGCTGGGAGAGGGTATCCTATCTCCAGTTTTACCTGGATAATCTTTTACAAAGAGCAGCACTATGGAGGTAGGAGTTTAAAAAGAGCACAGGAACTGCTTTCGTTACTCTGGTGGATGATACACGATGGGCAGAAATACACCGGTGCTCTTGAGTATGCAAAATTACCAGATACTGCTGTTAGGAAGGCTGAAACAATTATAAACTCGGTTGTATATGATGGTAAACCAATTAGGTTCAATCGATAATATTTGCTTTGTTGAGTTGTATGGAGCCGTTATAACTCTGTTAGGGAATTTTTACATTTGAGTGGAAAATGGAAACATGAGATGAAAATGAAAAATAATGGTAAGACGAATAATAGTACGAAGCTTAAGGGATGGATATTCCGTGTAGGTCTAATTACTAGTGGTTGTGTGATAGTGCTTCTCCTTGGGGGCATGTTTTTAAGCCTCCTTGGAGAGGCTTTTCCTGCCATTAAACATAATGGGTTTAACTTTGTGACTAGCACTGTTTGGAATCCTCGGAGTGAAAGTTATGGAGCTTTTTCATTCATCGTAGGGACTATATTGACGTCTTTTATAGCGCTTGTTCTCTCGGTTCCCTTTGCCCTTGCTATTTCCATTCTCCTCTGTGAGTACCTCCCCGAATATCAAAATGGCAAGATTATTGGTGTATTTTTGCGGAATGCCACAGATCTACTGGCCGGGGTTCCCTCTGTTATTTATGGCTTTTGGGGATTGTTCTTTATTTCCCCGATTGTACGGTATTTTGAGGAGTTATTAGATTTGCCTGCCTACGGGGTTAGCATTCTCGCTGCTTCGATTGTACTGGCTATAATGATTCTTCCGTATTCAGCCTCTATTGGTAGAGAGGTTATAGCAATGGTGCCGGAAGAGTTAAAGGAGGCAGCCTATGCACTTGGTACTACTAAATATGAAACGATTAGGAGAGTTACGTTAAGACACTCTGCTTCCGGCATTGTAGCTGGTGTGATTCTTGCCCTTGGGAGGGCAATAGGGGAAACCATGGCGGTTACAATGCTTATTGGAAACTCAAATATACTACCTGTGAATATCTTTCGTCTCATTTTTAGTCCGGGTAATACTATGGCCTCTGTTATAGCCAATGAGTTTGCAGAAGCAACGGGTAAGCTTTACCTTTCTTCTCTGATCGAGATAGGGGTAGTGTTGTTTGTTCTCTCTTTCGTTCTCAATGTAATAGGGAAGCAAGTTATAAGGAGGTTTGCTCTGTGAAATTACATACTTTTAGGGAGGTAGTGGTTAGAAAGGGTATCGGTAATAAATGGCGTGTTGTTAGGGATAGATGTTTCAAATATTTGTTGTTTATCCTCTCGTTTTTGGGGATATCTCCTCTTGTCCTTATAATCGGATACATTGTCGTAAAGGGACTCTCCAGTATGAGTTTAAGATTTTTATTTTCATTACCTGTTCCTGTCGGAGAAAAGGGGGGTGGAATTGCCAATGCAATAGTTGGTACCGGGATACTTGTGTTTGTCGCCTCTTTCTTTTCTGTACCTCTGGGGGTTTTGGGTGGGATCTACCTTAATGAGTATGGAGGATATTCGAACCGGAAGAGATGGCTGACTTATTGTACAAGACTTTCTGTGGAAATGCTTCAGGGAATACCTTCTATCGTTATAGGAATAGTAGTCTGGATGTGGGTAGTGCTTGGAATGGGGCATTTTTCGGCGCTTGCCGGGGGTATTGCCCTTGGAATAATGATGCTTCCGACGGTGGTAAAATCCACAGAGGAAACGTTAAGGCTTGTTCCTCCATCTATACGCGAGGGTGCTTTAGCTTTGGGTGTTCCATACTATAGGGTAGTGTTGCGGGTTCTTATTCCTGCTAGCAAGAGTGGTATACTCACTGGTATCTTGCTTGGGATTGCAAGAATTGCTGGAGAAACGGCTCCTCTCCTTTTTACCGCTTTTGGGAATCCATATTTTAGTACTGATATTACTGAGCCAATAAACTCTCTTCCCCTTTTAATATTTAATTATGCCACTTCACCATATGAGGAGTGGCATAGGATAGCTTGGGGAGCCTCTCTTGTTTTGATCGGGTTTGTATTTCTTTTAAGTCTCTCTGCGAGGTTTTTTGTTAGTAGAGGAACAATTAAAAAATTATCTGTCAACAAGAGTGGTAATAGTAAAGTTTAGTAAAAAGAAAAGCAGATTGAGGAGGAAAGCGTAGATGAGACCAATATTAGAAGTGAGGGATTTGAGTATTTTTTACGGGGATAAGGAGGTTGTTAAGCATTTGAGCGTAAGCATACACAGGGGTGGAGTGACCACTGTAATGGGGCCCTCTGGATGTGGAAAAACAACATTCTTAAGAGCACTTAACAGATTGCATGATTTCAATACGGAGGTAAAGGTTATTGGGAGTGTGATTTTAAATGGAAATCCTATCGATGAAATGGATTCTATAGAGTTAAGAAGAAGAGTTGGAATGGTCTTTCAGAAACCTAATCCTTTCCCTTTTATGAACATATACGATAATGTTATAGCTGGGTTTAAACTGAATGGCATTCGGCTGAAAAAATCTCTTGCTGATTCCATTGTAGAGGAGTGCTTAACCAGAGCCGGTTTGTGGAATGAGGTAAAGGATGATCTTCATAAACGAGGAAGTTTTCTCTCTGGGGGACAGCAACAGAGGTTATGTATAGCCAGAGCTCTTGCAATGAATCCGGATATACTTTTATTGGATGAACCTACATCTGCTTTAGACCCGATAACCACCGCCCATATAGAAAAATTAATGATTGGGCTAAAACGTGATGTAACAATTCTTCTTGTGACGCACAATATAGCCCAGGCAAATAGGGTTTCTGATTATCTATTGTTTATGTATCTTGGAGAGTTAATTGAACATGGCAATGCCCAGGATATGTTTAGTGATCCTAAAAATGAAATGACGACCAGATTCTTGGCAGGAGCGTTTGGGTAGAGGAAGAAGCAGTATAATAAATATTGACAACAGGGAGGTTGTAAAGCATCATGTGGCTATGAAGAGACGAGTTGTTATAGTGGAAGATGAAGAGGATATAGTTAACCTTGTGAAGTACAATATGGAAAGGGAGGGGTACTCGGTCGATTTTGCCTATACAGGTTCCGAAGGACTTAGAAAGATAGAAGATCTCAGGCCGGATCTTGTGATTCTTGATATAATGCTTGAAGATATAGACGGTTTTACTGTATGCAGAAGACTGAAGAGCTCGCCTAATACCCGAGATATTCCTGTTATTATGCTTACTGCGAAAAGTGAGGATGTGGATATTATTACAGGGCTTGAAGTGGGAGCTGATGATTATATTACAAAGCCCTTTAGTCCCCGTGTTTTACTTGCCAGAGTACGGGCTTTGTTGAGACGGGTTGGTGACGAAAAAGTTTCTACAACTTTTAGTAATACGCTGAATGATAACAGGATTGTAATACACGGACTTATCATTTTCCCCGATAGGTATGAAGTTTTATACAATGGTGCTGTTTTGCCTCTCTCGATTACAGAGTTTAAAATACTCTATCTTCTTGCTCAAAACCCAGGTCGGGTGTTTTCGCGGAGTCAGATTATTTCTGCTATTAAGGGGGATGATTATCCTGTTACAGAGCGTTCTGTAGATGTTCAAATTCTGGGTCTCAGAAAAAAACTTGCCAGGTATGGAGAGGATATTGGAAAAATTATAAAGACTATCAGAGGGGTTGGGTATAAAATAAGAGATATAAAAAGAACATGAAAATGAGGTGTTTTTTATGAGAGATAGTGATCTGAGAGATAGTAACCTAAGCGATAATGCTCTGAAAGATAATAGTGCCATTTCAGAGAGGAGTGCAGTGTTAATCTCTGAGTTTCCTTCCATTAGTAAACCCATAGAGCGAGTTGATGCCAGGTCTAAAATTTCCGGGAAGGAGAGGTATATAGATGACTATGTGTTTGAGGGTATGATATATGCGAGACTTGTAACCTCAACCGTTGCCAGGGGAAGGATAAAATCTATTCAGGTCCCTGAACTTCCGGATGGATATTTTGTGCTGGATTACAGAGATGTTCCGGGTAAAAATAGGGTCAAGATGATTACTGATGACTGGCCTTTTTTGGCAGAGGGAGAGGTGAATTACAGAGGAGAACCAATTTTGATTGTTACTGGTCCGGATAGAGATGTTTTGGAGAGCCTTATAGAGAAGATTAGTGTAGAGCATGAAGAACTTAAACCGGTA
>CAZUSK010000023.1:0-6561 GCA_964623345.1 uncultured Candidatus Saccharibacteria bacterium | reverse complement strand
CAATATGAGGAGTTATTAGAGAGATCTTCTAGGCTTATCGCTAAGATTGATTCAGCAATGCTTCAAGATGGTTATAGTCTCTATCATCACTCACTCATCGTTTCTGAAAATGGGGTTTGGAGCATAATTCAGCAGGGAATGAATATTGATGCTAAAATGGCTAGAAGATATCACTGGTATATGCCGAAAAGACTCTTTGATAATCCTCATAGCGCTGTATCTGGTATAAAGCATGAATTAGTATTAAACCTTGTATCTGATAAGAGTAGAAAAGTAAGAAGCATTATACTAGACTTAGCTCGAGATACTCCTAACAAAATATATAGTTTGATCAGTGAAGCATTAAGAAAAATAAGAGGAGAGAAAACCATACTCGAATACATAACTCCTACTAAGACAGGAGTAATAAGACATATTGGAGAAGAAAACAAGATCATACTATATAAGCCATTGAGAATAACGAGGAGACTACTAGAAAATCTCAAGAAAGTATATGAGTTCCAACCAAGTAATTACGAAGAATTCCTATTAATAAGAGGAATTGGGCCAAATACTATTAGAGCATTAACTCTAGTCAGCGACCTAATATATAACGAGCCTCCAGACACAAGAGATCCAGTAAATACCCCATATGATCCATTCAAGTACGCATACGCAATAGGAGGCAAGGATGGAGTACCATACCCTGTCAATAGGAAAGAAGCAGAAAAAGTCATAAGCATTCTTGAAAACATAGTATCAGAAGCAAAGATCGGTGAGAAGGAGAAATTATTTGCTCTTAGAAATCTTTCAAGAATAAGGATCAGATATAGAATAGCGTATTGAGAACAATAGGTTAGGAGATAACAATTATTAATCCTCGACTGTGCCAATTATTCATTAAAAGGTTTATCTTGTTAACCAGAAACGTTTTGATTGAATATATTAATATAGCTCTGTTATCCTATAATCAATAATGTGTGTCTTTCAATACTTCTTGGGTGGTATGTGTTTGAATCAGTTTTTCATATTTAGAAAACTCGGTATGCTTCCAAAGATTTTTAGTGATTTAAAGTTTGATTTTAAGAGTATTGATAAAACAATTATTGAGTACGCTAACGAAAACTATGGTAAGAACGTTATATTTAATCTTCCATTCGATATGGTTGATTGTGGAGAGTTTATCCGAGAGGTTTATCCTCATAGTATTGTTATGGGTTTATTAGATGATATATCTAAGTTTAATGAAGATATTCTAAAGCATCTTGGATCATATGATTATATAATACTATATAGCGAGAACCTTGTGGACGTGATATCTTTTCGAAGTTATCTAAAGAAACTCATGTATATACGTCCCGGTTTTAAGAGAATAGTCATACTAAAAGTGAGTGAAGAAACAAGTCGAGATGACCTTGAATTATTCCTAGACATGTCTAGGATATACAATTACAGACCCGTCTTATTGATCGAGAATAACAAGATACTGGATCATATCCAGTACCTCGTAGATCTTAGGAAAGCCAGTCACTGCACAACTAAATGGTTCAACTATAATGTACTAATTTATTTCCTTAGAAACCCTATAGGTCCCCTAACTATATTGATTCCTTATAAAGAACCAGATGTTGAAATGATCATGTTTAGAGACTGTATAGCCTTCTTATGTCATGGACATGGACAAGTCTCCGTATCTTCTCTTATAAGATTTATTTATGAAAATTCAAAACCCCTCCTCAGGATAGGGGATGTAGTAATTGATGAGGAATTCTTATCAATAGCGGACCTACTCGATGAGTATAAGAGTATAAGGGCTACAAGCAAATCACTTGGAGCATCTTATACTAAGATAAGACGTACTATTAAGGAGCTGGAAAAACTAGAGAGGATTCTAGGAGTACAATTAATAGAGACTAAGAGAGGGGGTAGTGAGCATGGTAAAACCACATATACTCATACTGGGAGAATTGTTCTTGATAATATAAAGGAACTATATAGTGACCTATTGAAAGCTTACTCTAATATTATAACTAGCACTCTGGATGAATTAAGACAACAAAAAGACAAACCAATATGTATATTTCCATTATCGATTTAAGAAGCAGCAACTGGTTCTAGAACTAATACATATTTATAGTCGTTCAATATGTTTTCTTCAAGCTTAATGTTTAACGACTTAAGCATTCTTAACAAGTCTTCTCCACTAACATAGACTCTAATGATTTTTCTCTTCTTAAAATCCTCTACTAATGTATTCAAAGAGTCTTTTGAGAGAATGCTTGAAAACATGTTTATCAAGAAGTCTTCACTGAACTCACCTATATATTCAACCACGCCGAATAGTGCTTCATAGTGTTTAGTCTCAGCTGATAACTTGTGCCTCTTATTACGTATCTCAACGCTTAGTCTGTACAGTTCTAATCTCCTCTCTAATCTTTTCTAGTATAAATCCACCAGCTATGCTATAAATTTCTCGGAGCCTTGGATCCCTTATCTTAGAGGCTCTATCTATTATCTTTTCTCTAAGCTCTGCAAGTGTTTTAGCAGAGTTTATTATTTTCAACATGTCCTCGAGTATGTATTCTCTATCATAGTAGCCAACATATCTTGTCAAATAGTACCTCAAATCCTTGTAGAGTCTCTCATTGAATAACACACCATATACTCTATCTCTCACACCCATTGTAGCATAGATTGTTCTCGGCGCAATCTTCTGGTTAACGAGTCCAAGTAATTGTCCTAAGCCAAAGAGGATGGCTTCTGGTCTCGGGGGACAACCTGGGATATATATGTGGACGGGGAGGATCTTGTCTACACCACCATATACTGCTAGGCTATCATAGAAAATACCACCAGCTATCGCGCAAGCACCAATGGCTGCTACTATTCTTGGTTTAGGCGGCATTGCTTCATATACTCTCTTTAAACCAATAACAGCTTGTCTATTAACAGAACCACTTACGAGGAGAGCATCTGCTTGCCTAGGCGTTGGGACTAGTTTAACGCCGAATCTCTCGACATCATAGAATGGAGTAAGTACGTCGAGTACCTCTATGTCGCAACCGTTACAAGCACTAGCGTCTACGTGGAAAACCCATACACTCCTAAAACGGGGTTTGGGAGGCTTGGACATATTTATCCCTCCTCCTATTCTTGAATTCTTCTAGGGAGAAAACTTGTCTCCTACAATCACGGCACAAAAACATTCTTTCGAGAAGCTCCTTCCTCCTCTCCTCTGGAAGCCTTATTAGAAGAGTATAGGCTCTATGTACTTGTCTCTCAGTAAATTCTAAATAGTTACCGCATCTCGGACACCTGTGTAAGGGGAGAACGACTTCGTAAACAAGGTCTTCTTTATTAGGTGTAGCCATTTCAAAGAAGTTTGTAAGCTTAATAGCTCCTTCTGGACAAACTTCCCAGCACCTACCACAGTATATACATCTCCCATAGAATATGCGCACTTTTTTCAGTCCTTCATCGTAATCCGTATGAACAGTTATAGCATTCGGTGGACATGCTTGTGCACAAGCACCACAACCAATGCATAGATCCGGGTCTATTTCTGGCTTTCCTCTAAGCTCCTTAGGTGGTTCCAATGGCTCTAAGGGGTACCTAAAAGTTACAACCCACTTATCTGTCTTCTCGAAGTACTTCCTCATATTCATCACCCCATGGTTCTTGATAATTTACGTGACTTTGCCTTCAACTCTTCATCACTGATGATCCTTTTCTTCCCTGTCTCAATATCTATTACCAAGTACCTCTCAGTACATGCTAGACACGGATCAACTGAGGCATATATTATTGGAGCATCTGCTAATCTATAACCTATTAGCATTTCTCTTACAGGAGGTATGTTTGCATAACTAGGTGCTCTAACCCTCCATCTCTGGATCTTATTGTATTCTCCGCTTCTAACATAGTGTATATCTTCTCCTCTAGGTGCTTCAACCACTCCAACAGCTTCCTTATTAGCCGGGATCTCCTTGACTTCAGCCATGATAGGGCCTTTCGGCAATTTATCGAGTATTTGCTCTATCAAATCTAGTGACTCGAAGACCTCGTCGAGTCTGACAAGGGTAATAGCTAGTACGTCTCCCTCACTATATACGGGGACGTTGAAGCTGAGTTCTTTATAAGCTGCGTATGGATGGTCTTTTCTAACATCAATATCTAGTCCAGCACCACGAGCAACTGGTCCTACAACACCATAACTAATGGCTTTTTCTCTTGGTAGAACTCCTACTCCTCTTGTTCTCTTCACTAAGATCGTGTTGTTGATGAGCATGTTGTAGAGTTCTTTGTATTCAGCCCTGATCTTCTTAACGGTATCAATTGCTTTATTGATTCTATCTCCTAATACGTCTCTCCTAACTCCACCGACAATATCCATTCCGTAGGTCTTCCTATTACCGGTTAGGACTTCTGCTAAATGCATAATATGTTCTCTTGTCTTCCACGAAAGCATGAATCCAGTGTCAAAACCTAAGATGTGGCAAGCTATGCCTATCCATAATAGGTGGCTCTCAATCCTTTCTATCTCTAGCATCAAGCTACGAATATATCTTGCACGATCAGGGATATCTATTCCAGCCAACGACTCTATTGCTTGAACATAAGCTGTAGCATGTGTAAAACCACATATACCACAGATTCTCTCAGCAATAAATGGTATCTGATTATATGTTAGTCTACCTTCAGCGATTTTCTCAATACCCCTCCAATTATGGAATCCTCTGTGCTCAGCATCAACAATTACTTCGCCTTTAACATAGAGCCTCCAATGGATGGGCTCATCATTAACCATATGGTATGGGCCGAAACCAATAACATCAACATCTTTTCTTTCACGAACAGGAGTGTAGTCTGGAAGACCTTCTCTCCAATCCATAACAGGTTTGTTATATGGATAATCCTTACGCCAAGGATGCACGTTATCGGGCCAATACTCTGGAAGCACTAGTTTTCTCTTATCCTTTAATCCTGAAAACTCTATACCAAACAAGTCTCTGTTCTCTCTCTCATTCCACCAAGCAGCTTTAACCATATCAGCGATACTCGGTGCAACTGGGTCATAGAATGGTAGATAAGTCCTAATACCTATATAGAGGTCTTGTTTATCAAAAGCAATAATGTAGGTAAGAGATAATTTATTCATGTAGTATCTCTCATCATTACCAGCTATTACGCTTAACCTAGTATAGGAGAACTCCATTAATTTTTCAGTAATAGCAGGGATCTTTTCACGTTCTGCGAAGTATATGACGAAGTTGTTAGTAGGAACATATTTATCGGTAACAAGTCCTTTAAGCTCTCTATCAATTATTTCTAGTAACTCCTCTTTGCTCAGATCCTCTACTTTACGTATCCAGAAATTCACCAACCAAACCACCCCAGTATAAACCCTATGATCGGGATAAGCGCTGAGACTAAGATTGGTTTATAGACAATGTCAACTCTGTATCTTGGATTGAAAGCTTCTATAACGCTGAACAACATCATTGTCAAAAACATGAATATAATGAATAATCCATAGCTGAGAACCATAAGTGTAAATCCATTGAAGATATCTGCTACATAGTTTATTATCGGAGAGACGAATACAAGAGACACAGGTAGTGCAAGCAATACATATCTTTTAATAAGTAGTGCATATAGTAGTAAACCATAGTATTTTCCACCATATTCTAGGTATGGGCCGCCCAAAACCTCTGTTTCAGCTTCACCAATATCAAACGGGATATATGCTCCCTCTACATATGCTATAATTAATAGAGATAATGATAACAATAAAGTACTTGGTTTCAAATAGTGTTCAGTCCATCCATACCTAATACCTAATAAGTACATATTGAGAGTACCAATCCTATAAGCTAATCCAACAATCGTGAAGGCAACGAATAACTCAAACAATGTTATAAGTAATAATTCCCTTATACTACCAGCATTTGAGTAGGGATTCGGTATTATCAAAGCAGCATAAATAAGTGTAGCTGAGGCAAATAACAGGATATATATAAAGGATATAATGTCAACTGTACTAGACGGGCTTATAACAAATGGTATTGGGACTAGAATGGAGAGAAGAACCACAACAAAGAACACGAGGTACGGGGCAAGAACTAATAAATAGTTCCTATAGGGTATGAGACTAGGTAATCCAAATAATTTCCTAAGATCATAGAAGGTTTGGAGAACTGGAGGACCCATTCTTCTCTGAACCTTAGCTCTAATCACTCTCCTAATTCCATCCATTAATGGTGCCATAAATAGAGCTGTTAATAAGAGTATGATAGACCAAGCCAAATACACTAGATAGCCCATCATGGCCAACCACCGAGGAACAATATGATTAAGAGCATTATGATCGATAAGAAGAACAACGCTATAGTAAATAATGCTATTGGAGATACGACTGCCATTCTTGCAATATTACCTATGAGTCTTATTATGGAGACGATTGCTGATCCCGCGTACTCGTCGAGTTTATACTCTTCATATCTCGAATACTTTTCAGCGAATCCACAGAGTTTTCTCCAAACCCAGTCATTGACTCTGCCAAAGTATTCGGCAATTCTTCTA
>CAZUSK010000022.1:0-6593 GCA_964623345.1 uncultured Candidatus Saccharibacteria bacterium | reverse complement strand
GTAGATATTTTGAAGTTGCTCAGGCTCAAAATTGGGTAGATAAAAAGAATTTAGAAGTTTTGGAAAGAGAATATAGAAAAATTCAGAAAGATTGTCTTGCAAGAGAGAAAGTTTATCCTAAGGCATCTTCCCAAAAGATTGTAGAAAAAACATCGGAGACTTCCAGAAGAGGAAGAATTCAGGAAGATTCAGAAGGCTCTAAGAGAGAGAAAACTACCCCAAAAGAGCGCAAAATTAAAATTCTTGAACTTTTAAAACATAAAAAAACACTTACCCTCTCTGAAATTAAAAACCTCTTTTTTCAGGTTAGCCAGAGAACCATCAGGCGAGATATGGAAGACCTAATCAAAAAAGGAATTGTGGCCAGAAAAAGGATAGGTCAAAAAGATGTCCGATATACCCTAATTAAAACGGACATAACAACGGACAGATTGCGGTCAATGATATAATATGTCCGAAATTAAATATGGCCAAAAATTTGCATTTCCATTTCAAAAAAATTTATAAACTTCACATCGAAAAGATTTACCGCTTTATATACATAAAAGTTAATTCTCAGCAAATAGCCGAAGATCTTACCTCGGAGGTATTTTTGCGTCTTTGGAAAGCATTACAAAAAGAAAATCCTTCCCCAATAAAAAACCCAAAAGCCTTTTTATATAAAACGGCCAGAAATCTGGTTATTGACCATTATCGTTCTTTTCCTCAAAGAAAAGAAATTTCCATAGAAGAGATAAAAGATATGGCCGATTTCTCTCAAAGTTTAGAAAGAAAAGAGTTAATTAACTCTGAAATAGAAACTGTACAAAAAGCGATTTCAAAATTGAAAAACGATTATCAAGATGTAATTTTGTGGTATTATCTGGATAATTTAAGCATTGAGGAGATTTCAAAGATTTTAGGGAAGTCTGAGAATGCAGTTAGGGTAATGATTCACAGAGCAATGGAAAAGTTAAAAGAATTGCTAAAAGAAGTGTAATAAATTTTCATTTTTTTCGTCTTCTTTTATAGAGGTTATGAATGAACAAGAAATTATTGCAAAATTGAGAGTTTTAGAGGAAATTAAACCAAGAAGAGACTGGATGAAAAACACGCTAAGAGATATCACTGGCCAGAGGACATATCTGGTGAATTTTAATTTTCTAAAAACCCCTGCTTTTTCTTTTGCTATATTGATGATTGTTTTAGTTGTTCTTTCGTGGCTTGGCTTATTCAATCAACCAAAGAGCGATGATTTTAAAACAGCTGTTTTAGAGATTGCCGAAAATGATGTTTACGATTATAATTATTATTTAGAAAAAGCCTCAAAAGTTTTGGAAAAAGCAAAGACGATTGACCAGACAGATAAAAAATCGCAAGTAGTAAAGGAAGCTAAAGAGGCTTTAGAGAAGGCAGTTGAAAAACTTCCTTCTCATCCCAAGAATCCAAAGGAGTCTGGTAAGATAGTAGAGAAAGTAAAAGTCATCAAAAAGAATTTGGCAGCCCTTGGGGAGGAAGCCAAAGAACTTACAAAGCCAACCAAGCAATTGGAGGAAAAGACCAAAGAGATGATCGAGAACGAAATTTATAGAATCAAAGTTGAGGCAGAATTGGCAATGCTGGAAAATCGCACCTTAACAGATGAACAAAAAGAGTTGCTCAAAGAAGCAAAGAATGATTATAATAATCAAGATTATCTTTCTGCTTTAGAGAAAATTTTGCAACTTACAAATCAATAATTTTTGACAACTGCCGCCGCTGGATGATTTTTTAGGTCGGCCCAGCGGCAAAAAAATTAAAGGTCGAAAACCCGCCAAATCTCTTTTGGCAAAAGGTCGAACAATTTTAAAGGCGGGAAAAAATAATCAATGATAAATAATCATTGATAATTAATCCATTAAAAAATTAGACAAATATGAGTTTAGCTAAAAAATTCTTTGCATTTCTTACAGCTCTCTCTGTTGTAATGATGCTTGCAGGACCTTCTGCAAGAGCATTAACAATAGAGGAGCTTCAGGAGCAAATTGCCCAATTGCAGGAACAACTTGCCCAGTATCAGGCTCAACTTGAGGCTTTACAAGGTGGAGAAGGCGGAGAAGGAACCACAGGTGGTACTGCATATGAGGGTATTCCTGAGGGTTTTAGATTTGAGAAGAATCTCAAGATTGGAATGTATGATCAAGATGTGGTCTATTTGAAGAAAGTTTTAGATGTTGAGGTACCAGATCATGACCCTTGGACAGGAACTCCTTATTTTGGACCAAAGACAAAATCAGCAGTTATTGCCTTCCAGGAAAAATATGCCGATGATGTCCTTGCTCCTTGGGGATTGACATCTGGTACTGGTTTTGTTGGGTCAACTACAAGGGCAAAACTTAATGAATTACTTGAAGGAGCTGTACCACCTACTCCAACCTGCTCCGACTATACCACCGAAGAAGAATGCACCAATGCAGGTTGCTACTGGTATGAAGATGCCTGTCATGAGGAGCCACAACCTACTCCAACCTGCTCCGACTATACCACCGAAGAAGAATGCACCAATGCAGGTTGCTACTGGTATGAAGATGCCTGTCATGAGGAGCCAGCAGCAGGCGAAGGCTTAACAATTGCCTTAGCCGATGACACACCAGCTGCTGGATATCTTTTGAGGGATACAGGAGGAGATGTTGCTGAGGTAAGGGCAGATGTGGCAAAATTTGTCTTTACAAATGGCGACAATCAAGATGTAACTGTTACAACCCTCAAGCTTAAGAGAACAGGCATCTCCAGTGATTCAGATGTCTCCAATGTTTATCTCTATGATGGCGATACAAAGATAGCAGAGTATACTTCATTTACTGATCAAGTTGTTACCTTCACCGATTCAGATGGTCTCTTTACAGTTCCTGCAGGAGGTTCAAAAGAGATTACAGTCAAGGTTGATGTTTATCCAACCAACGCCACAGTAACCTCAATGGTCTTTGGTATTGAGTCTGCTGATTATGTGGTTTCAAATGCTTCCTCTGTGAATGGTGACTTCCCAATCAGAGGAAATGCAATGGGGGTTGCAACAGTGACTGATCTTGGATATGTAAATATCTCAAATTACACTACATATCCAGCCACTGTTGACCCTGGAGTTACCGAGTATGAGCTTTGGAGATTTTCTGTTCAGGCATCTGACCAAGATATGGCAATTGAAAAAATTGTCCTGACAATGATTGGAACAATCGCCACAGATGATGTTCAGAACCTCAAATTAGAAGTTGGAGGAGAAACAATTGCTGGTCCGGTAAACATTGGCTCTGACAACAAGGTGGTCTTTGATATGACCGCCAGTCCATATACAATCTCCAAAGGACAAACAAAAGTATTTGTCCTTAAAGGAGATGTTCCAACTGGTACTGGTAGGTCATTCAAGTTCACCATCAGAGAAGCAGAAGATTTTGTTGTCAAGGACACCCATTATAATGTTTATACCTCTCCTTTAGTAGGAGGTTCAGCATTCTCAGTTGTTCAGCCAACTTCAGACGCTGGAACCAGCATCAACAATGGTACTCTGACAATAACTGTCTGCTCTGACTCACCATCTGGTAATGTTGCTCAGAGTGCAACAAACGTTTCCTTGGCAAAATTCTGCTTCAAGGCAAACGGTGAGGACATTAAGGTTAGCACTCTGACAATAAAAGTGACCGAAAGCGGAAATCATGCACTTGATAATGTGAAACTTTATTTTGATGGCTCGCAGGTTGGTACTACTTATGATGTAGGTAGCGATACTGGTGCTACCCAAGCCTATAACTGCGGAAACGCAGCCATCATTCCTGCAGGAGAGACAAAAGTATTTGAGGTGAAGGCAGACATTACCTATAGCGATGGAACAGCTATTCCTGCTAACGATACAATTAAAGTTGAAATTGTAGGTTCAAGTTCTTCTGCAACAGGTCAGAGCTCCCTTACAAGCATAACTGTCTCTGATGCAAGTGCTTATACATTGACAGTTGCCTCAGGTGCTTTGAGTGTTGCAAAGAACAATGCAATGGCTGATTATACTGCCTCCTATCCAACAGGGGTTGCAGGAGCAACTGAAGTAAAAGTTGCTTCCTTTGTAATCACTGCTGGAGCAGGCGAGGGAGTGTTAGTCAGCCAAATAAAAGTAGGAGATGATGGTGATGACACAACTTATGATTTTGGTGACAACTTCCAGAATCTTAAGTTAATGCATGGCGATACTCAACTTGGATTAACAATTGGCAGTTTATCTGGTGCTTCCGGTGCTGATTATACCTTTAATATCAGCCCATCAATTGAGATTGGTGCAGGCGAGCAATATGTAGTTGATGTTTATGCTGATATTTTAACCGGTGCTTCTGGTTTTGCCGCATCAACCATTTCACACGCTACCAAAAATATCGGTTTGGAAGTGGTAAGCGTTAGCGCAACCGGTGTTGCCACAGGAGCTGATAGAAGCTGGAGCGGTGCAACAGATCTTCATAAATTAGTTATTGCTTCAACTGGTACCTTGACTGTAACCGCTGTTCCTGCTCCATCAACTCCAATCTCAGGGCAGCTTGTTATGGGTTCAACTGAGAATACCTTTGCTACATTCAGCTTTACTGCAGGTGCAGCAGAGGATGTAAGGGTAAGCCAGATTATCATCAATGATAACTCCAACTTCTGCGGTAGTTTGTCCAACATTAAGTTAGTAGACGCTACAACTGGAGAGCAGGTTGGTTCAACTGTAGCTGCATTTGATTCTTCTTGTAATGCTACCTTCAATATTTCATGGACTGTTCCCGCAGGTACCACCCAGTATCTGGTTGTTAAAGCAGACGTAAACTCCTCTCCAAATGCTGTATCTGGTGGTTCTCATGTCTTGAGAATTGTTGATAACACAAAGATTAAATCTTACGGTGTAAGTTCTGGTGAGGAAATAACAGAAACTGTTTCCGGCGCAACCAGTAACACTCAGTATGTCTACAAGACAAAAGTTACTGTTGCTAAGAATGCATCTTCTCCATCTGGTTCTGCGGTTGCCGGTGCAGACCAGGAAGTATTGAGATTTGATGTTACTGCCGATCCTGCTGGTCTGGCTCTACTAAGCTCGGTTGCTCTCTCTATCAGCGGTAGCGTTGATACAACCGGAAGCGGAAATGCATATCTCTATGATGCTTCTGATTTGAGCACACCTCTTGCCACTGAAAGCTATAAGGCAGTTACCTTTGCTGATATGGATGGCGCAGATGGTGGCAATGAATACACCTTCCAAGTACAGGATAATGCAACTGCTTGTGATGGTATCCCGGTAGGTGCAACAGTTAGAATCTATGATACCTCAGCAAGTGCATATCTTTCTGGTACATTTGTAGTAAGTGCTGTAACTGGTGGAGATCTTGATAGTGAGGGTGATACAGATGACTGCCAGATTACTTTTGCCTCTGCTCCAACAACTGATTTAGATAATGGTGATATTCTCTACTACAGACCGCTTCAGCCAGGTTCTGGTAAGCTATACTTTGGTGCTCACACTGTTTTGACTGCTGATGTTGCTAATGGTGCAACCACATTGAGTGTGAATAGCCTTAATGGGTTTGCATTAGGTGATACTGTGACTGTGAAGGGTTATGATGCCAATGGTAATCTTTTGAGCGCAACAGGCACAATTAAGTCACTCTCAAGCAACACCATTACTCTTGATGATCCTGGTGTATCTCTGACAGCTACAATTGATTATGACTATCTAAGTGACACGGCAAATGCTTTAGCCAACAAGCATACCAGTACAGCAATTGTCTATTCAGGCACCAGCACCTATGGTAGCGTTGGCGATATAATTCCTGCAGGCAGCACTATTACCTATGTAGTCAAAGGTGATACTACCGGTGCAACAACCGGTGAGAACCTGAGAGTTGATATTGCAACCGATGATGATCTCGTCTGGTCTGATGCTTCAAGCTGGACAATCTACGATTACACCCAGACCTTCCCAGTCACTGGTGGAACTCTTACTTACTAATCTTGGCTTCTCCTTGTGGGCCACCAAAGCCGCCCCAAAACGGGGCGGCTTTTGGTTTTAAAAGTTATCCACAGTTCTTGACAAAAAAATTTATGCTATAATAAAAGTATTAAAATTAAAGGTCGAAAAATTTTAAGGTCGTTTTTCCTTGCGCAAGGAAAAATAATTAAAATTAGCAATTGTTGTTTAACTTATGAGCAAAAAGATAATTTTTTCTATTCTTGTTCTTGGGATAGCAGCTTTGGTTCCATTTTTGTTTGTAAGAGCATTTACAACCAGTTCCTCAGGCTATGCTAACAATGGCGCTCCTGAAGCAGATGCGTATGCTGGCACAACCAATGTTCTAATAATGGATATTTCTTTGCCTGATCCAATCTCAGATGCAGATATTGGTGGAACTGCCCCCTCTGCTGGTACTCAAATTACCGACACAAAAGATTCTGATTGGACAACAATGAGCTTTTATGATCAATCGGCCGGCGATGCCTTTAATAGCTCAAACGACTGGATTGGGTTAGATGACGATCAAGATGGAGTTTATACCTCGGGGGCAGATGCTCCGGTTGATTGTGATGGTTCTACTACCAATGGTCAAGGAACTTGTGATTCACATAAT
>CAZUSK010000021.1:0-6771 GCA_964623345.1 uncultured Candidatus Saccharibacteria bacterium | reverse complement strand
TTACCGATCCTGAACCTCCTCTTTCTTTTTCCAAAACTTTTATTAAATCTCTTACCTTCTGGGTATGAGAAGCTTTCAAGCAAGTAATTTGAATTACTTCTTTTTCTTCTCCTTTAAGTTTTCTTTTTGTAATTTTTATGTCTTTTATAGGCTGCTTGGCCTTTTTTAAAATTTCCTCAATTTCTTTTTTGGCTTTTTGTGAATTAGCAGGATAAACAAAAAAATAAGGATAATAATTCTCTATAAATAAAACAACTGTTTCTCCTTCCTTTGTCTTTCCCCAAATTCTTATAATTGAGCGATTTCCTCTTTTTATATAATCACAATCCAAGATAAATACTTCTTTTTTCATAATTTTTGTAATTCTTTTTGGATTTCCTCTTTTGTTTTTTCAGGAAAAAGCCTTTGAATTTCTTTTTCTTTTTCTTTTATTAATTGATTTTTTCCCATCTTTTTTAGGACTTTTAAATAAAGAAGATGTGAGTAAAAATTTCTTTTCTCTATTTGAATAGCAGAATTTGCTACAGAAAGAGCTTCTTCATATTCTCCCTGAAGAATTTTGTTTTCAACTAGATACCACCAACCGTATAGATTTTTTGGGCTCAGTTTTATAGCCTTGTTTAATAGCTCCTCTGCTCTTTTTAATTTTTCTCTGTCTTCCTTCCCAAAATAATTATATGTTTTAGCAAGCAAAATCATACTATAATAATCGTATGGCACCTCTTTAATATTTTTTTCAAAATTTTTAAGAGCAAAATCAACTTCTTCTTTTGAGGCCTTCCCTTTAGAGAAAAGATCCCTCACTTTAAGAGCATATCTTTCTCTCGCCTGATATCTTCCAAACAAAGAGAGTTTTTCTATTTTCTTAAAAATTGCCATTCTTTGTGACGAGGAAAGATTTCTGCCCGAAACCCAGGCCATTAAATAGGAAGATTTTATTTGATTTATTGGCAAATAATAAAAAAGGAAAGAAAACATAAAAAGAAAAAAGATAGCGGCAGCGATTTTTGATGCTTTTGCCTTTTGAGGTATTAAGGCAATTTTTTGATCCAAAGAAACCAAATAGCCAAGAGCCAAGAAAAAATAAAAATAACTTGATGGGGTATCAAATACTGTAAGATTTTGAAAAAAATAGGCCAAAAGAAGGCTGAAGAAGCAAGAAAATGTCCCAAAAGTAATTTTTTGTTTTAAAAAACCCTTAAAAAGAAAATAAAAAGCATAGGCAAAAATAGCCAGATAGAAAATAAGACCTAAAATTCCTGAAGATATAAGAGTATCGAATATAATGTTATGTGCTTTATCAAAACGAACTTCTCCGCCTCCCTCTGATAAAAACAAAATCGGGTTAAAATGTCTTACATAAACTAATTCAAATGTCTCTGGCCCAAAACCCAAAATTGGTCTTTCTCTTGCGGCTTCCAGGCTTCCTTGCCAAACTAAGAATCTTGCCTTTGTCGTATAAGGAATAAGAACTTTCTGAACCATGCTTTGGGGCCAATGAAGTAAGACCAAGAATGCCAGAATAAAAAGAAAAGTCAAAACTAATATGACTTTTTTTATTAGCCTGAATTTAGTTTGAGTTTTAAAACAAAAATAAAAAATAAAGATTAAAATTAAGCAGAAAAAAGTAGACAAAGTAGCAGCCCTTGCTCCGCTTAAGGGAAGAGCAAAGGCGGAAAAAAAGGCGCCTAAAAAACCAATAAATTTGCTTTCTTTCTGGTCAAAAATAAGAAGTTTTTTTGGCAAGCGTCTCTCTAAAATGAAATATAAAGAAAAAAAGAAAACAAAAACAAGATATGTTCCTAAAAAAGAACTGTTTCCAAAAGTAACCCCGCTTTTGAGATTGTATTTATCTAAAATACCAAAATATGACCCTATAAGACATAGTGAAATTGAAGAGCCTACAATGGATGAAAAAAGAAAAAACTCTTGCCATTGATTTATCTCAAACAATATTGATGCTACCACCAGAAAACCAAAAAGGTGCAATAACAATATTGTATTTGTTGAACGATCAAACTTGCCAAAAAAACTTAAAATAGGGCTTATGCTTTTTGCAGAGGCAATACAAGATATTAAAACAAAGCCGATTATAAGAATAAGAAGGGGGCTTACTTTAAAAAATCTGGGCTTTTTAATAAGAAACAGAAGAATGCCAGAGATTATAATAATTTCTGTGAGGGCAAGAATATAAAGATATTTTGAAGTAATAAAGCCAAAATAAAAAGGAGCAATGATGTATGGATTGAGCAATAAAAAATATGTAGCAATCAGAATTAAAATTCTCAAAAAATTTCTTATTATTGTCTGGCTCATATTTGATTAAAGAAATAGTGAAAGATAAAATAAAATAATGAATTTGGGATTATCCTTCAGAAGAAATTTTTTACTCCTTGGGGATATTCTTTTATTTCTCCTTGCTTTAATTATATCTCTATTAATAGGCTTTGGAAAAGATTTTAACTCTCATGTTTTTCTACAACATCTTTTTCCATTTTCCATACTCCTTCTTTTTTGGCTTTTCTTTTTTGCTATAGAGGGAGGATACGATCTTTATGCTCTAAAAAATAATTTCTCATTGATTGGAAAGGTGGTTTTCCTTTTTATTTTTATTATTGTTTCTTCCTCTTTGTTCTTTTATTTTTTTAAAAATTTCCAAATTACTCCTAAGCAAAATTTAATTAACTTTTCTCTTATTTTCTGCGTCTTTGTTTTTTCTTGGAGAAAATTGGCTCTTTTTTTATATTCAAAACACTTTCGATATAAAATGGTTATTTTGGGAGTCAACCAGTCTTCAGAAAAGTTAGCCAACCAATTGATTAAAAACCCTCAATTGGGTTGGCATTTTGGAGGATTTGTTAATGAAAAAAATCTCAAAGAAATAATAAACTCAAGAGATAAGATAGATTTTAATTTCTTGGTTTTGGCAAAAAAATTTAAAATAGACAAAGAAAAGGAAAATCTTTTTTTTGATCTTCTTTCAAAAAGAGTTGATATTTTAAACTTAGATGAGGTCTATGAGACAATCTTCCAAAGAATACCCGTTGAGTTTATAGATTACTCCTGGTTTATCAACAACCTTAAAGAAGGAAAAAAGGGTCTTTATGATAAAGTAAAAAGGATATTTGATGTTTGCTTCGCTGCTTTCATTTTAGTCGTCACGTTATTTTTATGGTTTCTAATTGCTATAGCAATAAAGTTAGAAGACAGAGGCCCTGTTTTTTATAAACAAAAGAGGGTGGGTAAAGACAAAGGAGTGTTTTGTTTAATTAAATTTCGCTCAATGGTTCCAAATGCAGAAAAAAACGGTCCTCTTTGGGCAGAAAAAAATGACCCTCGGATAACAAAAGTTGGAAAAATTTTAAGAAGAACACATTTAGATGAACTTCCCCAGATGATCAATGTATTGAAAGGAGATATTTCATTGGTGGGACCAAGACCTGAGCGCCCTGAGTTTGTAGAGAAATTAGAAAAAGAAATACCTTATTATCATCTTCGCCATATAGTTAAACCCGGATTTACCGGTTGGGCCCAAATAAAATTTAGATATGCCAGATCTGTTATAGATAGCTTAGAAAAGTTCGAATACGATCTTTATTATATAAAAAACAGGTCTTTACTTTTAGATATTTATATTCTTTTAAAAACTTTTGGTCTATTTTTTAGGGGTTAATTCATTTTTGCAGAAATTCCAAACCTTAGAAAGAATCGAAAGAGAGGTTTGAACTCTTGGTTCTAAATCATAAGCATATTTTGCAAGATAAAAGGCAGTTTTACAATCTTTTTTAAAAAGTTTAATTTCTGCAAGAAGCCAATATCCTTGTTGGTTTTGAGGACTTATTTTAATTGCCTTCTCTGCATTTTTTTCTGCTTTTTCTATAGTATCCTCATTAAAATCTCTTGCCAAAATTAAATAAATATCAGAAAGCACAAGAGAAGTCTTTAAATCTAATGGAATTTCTCTTTGGGTTTTTTCAAGTTCTTTTATTATAAACTCTCCTTCTTCTTTTGAGGCTTGCTTCTTTGAAACATGAGATAAATAAGTCTTAGCAAAATATGCCCTCATCTGATATATAGAAAACGGGGTCATTTTTGAAATTTTTTCAAAAAGACCCATCCTCTCTTTGGAATCTGATAAGTTTATATCTTTTACAAACAAATAAGAGGCCTCCGCTGGCAAGATTATAAATTTCAAAAACAAAAAGGAAAAAAGAAAAAGGATTAAAACGCTGATGAAGAATTTAATTGTTAAAGATTTTTCCGGACTCTGTACTTTTTGGGGCTCTTTCAAAGAAGAGGCTACAAATCCAAGAGTGAGAAAGAAAAAAAGTAGGCTAACTGGCATATCAAAGACGGTTAAATTCTGAAGGAAGTAAGCCACTAACAAAGAAGTAAAGACACTCGCTTTCCAAAAATCTTCTTTTGTTTTTCCTTTAAGATATCTCTGCCATAAAATGCCAAATGAAAAGAAATATAAAGAAAGGTAGGTAAGAAGTCCAAAAATCCCACTTTCAATTAAAATATCAAAAATAATATTGTGAGCCTTATCAAACCAAATTTCTCCTCCGCATTCTTTTAAAAAGAAACATGGGTTAAAATATCGGGCAAAAACTAAATCAAAGTTTTGAAGCCCCCAGCCAAATAGGGTCCTTTCTTTTGCGCCTTTTAGGGCTATTTCCCACACCAAAGGTCTTGCTTTAGAAGATATTTTTGCTAGTTGGTTTTGGACTATACTTTTGGGAATACAAAGAAGAATTACGCCAAAGACAATAACAAAAAGTGTAACAAAAAGTGCCACCTTTCCAAGAAATTTTATCTTAGAATCTGGCCAGCAAAAACTTATATAAAAAAGAAAAATTAAAAGTAAACCTGCGCAAAAAGAATAAGACGCTGCTCTTGCACCGCTCAAAAACAGAGAAATAGAAAGAAACAAAAATATTACAAAAATAAAAATAGATCTCTTCTTTTTTTTGTAAAACAAAGCAATTAGGTAGATCGCAAAGAATATATTAAACAAAAGATAGGTACCAAAAAAAGAACTATTTCCCAATGTTGAGCCGCCTCTTGAGGCAAGAGAAAAACTACCCTCTCCTAAAAAACGGTCCACCAATTCAATAAGCGAGACAGTCATCGCTATTAAAATTGAGGTAAAAAATATCCTTAGCCAATCTTTCTTTTCTAAAACAGAAAAAAATGCAAAAATTAAACCAAAAAGATGAAGATAAAATAAAAACCCTGTCATCCTCTCACAGTTTGAGAAAAAACTTTTAAAAAAAGAGACGGAAAAGATTGTTGATAAAAAGAGAGCAAAAATAAACAAAGCGATGCTTAAAATAACAAGATTAAAAGAGGGTCTATATTTTGGAAAAAATAAAATTAAAATTAAAAAGGCAGCAATAATTATTTCGGAAAGAGCCATTATATAAAACCCTTTTGGAGAAACAAAAGGAAAGAAGAAGTATCTACTTGCCACCAAGGGAGAAAACAACAAAAGAAAAATTCCTGCCTTAATAATAGCCAAAAGAATTTTTTCGGAAGTTGGTTGAAATTTTTTCATGATGAATTTTCTAAATATAATCTTTGATATTTGTTTATCATTCTCTCAAGTGTAAAATTCTTCTTTGCAAATTTATAACCATTTTCTCCCATTTTCTTTCGCAATTCAGAATTAAGAATCAGAGTGACCAATTTCTCTTTAAAAAGCGCCAGATTCTCAAAAGGAATTAAATATCCGTTAAACCCATCTTTCACAAGTTCTTTTACTCCTCCTACATCGAAAGCAACAATCGGCTTTCTGGCAAACATAGCTTCGATAAGAGCAATTGGCAGACCTTCCCATTGGGAAGTTAAAACAAAAATATCAAAAGTAGAAAGTAATTTTTTCACTTCTTTGGTTGATTTCTGGCCAACAGCAAGAATTTTGTTTTGAAGCTTATTTTCTTTAATAAGCTTTTTAAATTCTTTTAATAAAACGCCTCCTCCTATCCATATAAATTGTAAGTTCTCATATTCCCGAAGAAGTTGTTTTGCTATCTTAAAAAAAAGATCCGGGCGTTTTTGATATGACGCTCGAGCTACGCTTCCGATTTTTATCGTGTTTGAAAATTTTTCATTGGAATTTTGAACCACAAAATTGATCCCATTTTTAATAATTAAAAATTTGCTCTCTGGAGCAATTTTATTTTTTAGTCCTTCGTTCTTATCGCTTTCGGAAACACAAACAATCTTATGGGTAAATTTGCCTACAATTCGCTCTATGATAATGGCAATTTTCTTCGCTAATCTGTACTTAATCGATTTTTTTCTTTCCCACCTATAAAAACTCCATCCATGAACAGTAAAATAAATCTTTGGTGTTTTAGCCATTCTTGCTGCGATTCTTCCTAATACTCCTGCTTTTGTCGAATGACAGTGAACAATTTGATATCTTTTATTTTTAATTAAACTATACAAAAAATAAATAGTTTTGAGATCATTAAAGACCGAAACATACTCTTTTAAAAATGGAGTTGTATAGACTCGAATATTTCTTCTGCTAAGCTTATCTACCAAAAGACCGCCTGGAGCGCAAGCCACATCAACATGAAATCCTCTTTTTGCTAAATTAACTGCTAAATCATAACAAACTCTTTGTGCTCCACCCCATTTAGAAGTGGTAATAATTTGAAGAATTTTCTTTTGGTTTTTCTCAAAAGAGGCTTCTTTCATAAGCTTAATTGTTAATCTTGCTTAGAAGTTTTACCCTCCTTTTAAACTCACTAACTTTACTAT
>CAZUSK010000020.1:5338-6860 GCA_964623345.1 uncultured Candidatus Saccharibacteria bacterium | reverse complement strand
TCTGGCTTTAAATAAATAGCTCTTATTTCTCCATATTTTGAAATTTCCTCAAAAACTAAGGTTTGGGCTGGCATCGGGATTTCATTTAACCAAGAGATAGGCACACCATTTTCATTTACAATTACATATTTTTTTACATCTTTTTCTAAAGAGGCAAGATGTTTTCCCATTTTGACAAAATTGTTTGTGAAAGCCCCTTTTACATTTTCGTTTTTAGCAAAGAGAATAAAGTATCTGTTTGCTTGGTTTGTTAGGATAAAAAGGAGAAAAACAACAACAAATGTTTTTAAAAAAAAGGAAGAGCATTTATATTTTGAGACAATCTTTTTTATTTTTTCAAATAGCCAAAAGCTTGAGAATCCAGCAAAAAGATACACAAAAGGAATAGTACCAATTGTGCGGAGAGAGTGGGGGATACCTTCATAAGTTAAAATGCCTGGCAAAAGGAAAATAAAAAAACCAAAAAGAGGAATAAAATAAAAGAAGGCTTTTTTATCCTTTTCCTCAAGAGAAATGTAGAACCTATTAGAAAAGATCAAAATACCTATAAGAAAAAGAATACCTATTGGCCAAAATAATTGAGGAGAGCCAGAGATATTATGTCGCCAGTTTCTATCACCAGCAAAATTAAACATTAAAAGGTGCTTGAATAAACTTTCTCTAAAAGCGCTTATAAAATCTTTCTGAGCGAAGATTGAGATAGGACCAAGTCTTCCAAAAAAATCTTGTGGATGACAAAGAAAATAAATACCCAAAGGAAGAGCAACTAAAAAAGCAGGGAGTAAGAATTTTGCGCTAAAAATTATAAATTGTTTCAAATTTTTTCTTCTCTCTTGCAACCAAAGATATATCCAGATGGCTAGCAGAAAAAATACCGCTAGTCTAAAAGGAGAATATGTATAAAACCCAAGACCAAAAAATATTCCTGATAGAATTATTGGCCACCCTTTTTGTTTGCGATATCCCAACAATAAAAAATAGAGCCAAAAAACCAAAACAAATGGCAAAAGGATACCTCTAAATCCTATTCTTGAGAAATTTGTATGCCAAAAAGATGTTGCTAAGAAAAAAGAAGCTAGCAAAGAAACTATCTCTCTTTTTCCTTCACTAAAATGATAGAATATTTCTTTTGAAAGTAAATATAATCCCAGAACTGTTAGAACTCCAAAAAAGGCAGAGACAAATCTTATTGAAAAAGCGCTCGGACCGAAAATTTTAAATGAAAGCGATACTAAATTAATAAATAACCCCTCCCTTCCACCATTTTCAGGATAAAAAACTTTGCCCGGAAATAAATAAGCCTCGTTGCCATTAATTGCTTCATCTGGATAAAGTCCCGGAGGAATAGATTTAAGTTGCCAAAAACGGAAAAAAGAGGCAATTAAAAGAATTACAAATAAAAGGCAAAATTGAGTTTTCTTGGTCATTATTTTATTTTAACCAAAAAGAAAGAAAAATAAACCCATAAAAGAAAACCCACCAAGAGAGAATCTCTTGGTGGGTTATGGTACAAAGACTTCTA
>CAZUSK010000020.1:0-5238 GCA_964623345.1 uncultured Candidatus Saccharibacteria bacterium | reverse complement strand
CAAGATTAGCAGTCAAAGGGCTTGACTGCTAATTTATGATTGTTATAATAAAAAAATGATGATTGATATAACTCCTCGGCAGAAAAAAATCTTATTTAAAACAATTGAAGAATATATTAAGACCGCTCAACCGGTAAGTTCTTTAAGGTTAAATAAAAGATACAATTTCAATATCAGCACAGCTACTATTAGAAATGAAATGATGGAGTTGGCAAGAAAAGGTTTACTTTTTCGTCCTTATAGTTCCTCAGGCAGAATACCTACAGACAAGGGATATCTTTTATTTGTGGAAGAATTTATCAACAATGTAAGACCTCACAAAAGTTTACTTAAAGAGCTGAAAGAGATTAAGACAAGCTTAGATGATTTATTAAATTTCTCAGAGCATTTAACCAGGATTTTAAATGAATTTTCTTCAAGCTTAGTGTTAAACTATCTTTTTGAAAAAGACCTTTTATGGGAAGAAGGATGGACAAATACTTTACTTGAACCAGAATTTGCAGATAGAAATTGTGTAAGAAAATTTGCAAAGCTGGTTGAGGAAACAGAACGCAAAATCCAAGACATCTTTTACAATGAACCTTTTAGAAGTGTAAAAGTATTTGTAGGAAGAGATAACCCCATTGTCAGGTGCGATGAGTTTAGCATAATTGTCTCACGGGTTAAAATTCCGAAAACTCAAAAAGGTGCCTGCGTTGTGCTTTTGGGACCAAAAAGAATGCCTTATAAGAGAAATTTACAAGCCATTTACACATTATTTGAATTTGTGGAAAAAATATGAAAAAAGAAAAAGACTTAGAAAAAGAAATAGAAAAGCTTAAAAAAGAGATTGAAAAACTTAAGAAAGAAAAGGAGGAATATTTAACAGGATGGCAGAGGGAGAGAGCCAATCATTTAAATTATATAAAAGAAGAAAAAGAAAGATTGAAAGAGTTTTTAGAATTGGCAAATGAGGGTTTAGTTTTAAAACTTCTTTCTGTTTTAGATAGTTTTAAAAGGGCAGAAGATTCTATTTCTCAAGATTTAAAAGGGAATCAAATCATTCAGGGTTTTTTACAAATTAAGAATCAGCTGAAAGAAATTTTAGAGAAGGAAGGATTAGAGGAGATTCAGGTAGAAGTAGGGGAAAAGTTTAATCCAGAAATTCATGAGGCAGTGGGCACAATCGAAACAAAAGATTTGCCCGAAGACGTCATTGCTCAAGTTTTGGAAAAAGGGTATAAGTTTAAAGGGAGGGTAATCCGTCCAGCGAAAGTAAAACTTTCTTCAAAAAAGGTCGAACAAAATAATTAATGATAAATGATCAATGATAAAATAATTAATTTTACTTTGGGCTTATGGCTTTAATACCCTACAATCCATTTAGAGATATAGAAAGATATTTCGATGAGTGGGCTTCAAAATTTGATGAGCTTGCTTTTCCAGATATTTCTTTAATAGAGGAGCCAAAAATGGATATTTATGAGAAAAATGGAAAACTTGTAGCCGAAATTGCTATGCCTGGTGTAGATCCCAAAACAATCGATGTTTCGGTGGAGGATAATGTTTTGAGAGTGGAGGCCAAAAAAGAGGAGAAGGTTGAGGAGAAGAAAAAGAATTATTATAGAAAAGAGATTAAAGCAGGGTATCTAAAAAGAATGGTTGCTTTACCTGTAGAGGTTGTTGGCGAGAAGGCTCAGGCTACATATCAAAATGGGGTTTTGAAGATAGAGATTCCAAAGAAGGAAGAAAAGAAGAAAAAGGCAAAAAAGGTGCCTGTTAAGGTGTTAAAATAATCAGAGGTTTTGAGCCCTCCACTATCGTTTTCTTGATAGTGGAGGGAAAAAAGCCTCTGATAAGGGGTGAAAATAATTAAAAATTAAAAAATAAAAATTAAAAATTTATTTTGGGCTTATGGCAAAAATAATTGGAATAGATTTGGGAACAACAAACTCAGCTATGGCCATTGTAAAAGATGGCCAACCTCAGATTATTGAAAACAGAGAAGGGGGGAGAGTTACTCCTTCTGTTGTTGCTTTGACAAAAAATGGAGAGAGGCTGGTTGGGATTTTGGCAAAAAGACAACAGATTACCAATCCAAAGAATACAATTTTCTCTGTAAAAAGGCTTATTGGAAGAAGATTTGATGACCCTGAAGTTCAAAGAGATCTTAAGATTTTACCATATGAGATTAGAAAAGCGTCTGACGGGGGCGTTGAGGTGAAAATGGGAGATAAATGGTATCGACCTTTTGAGATTTCAGCTATGGTTTTACAGAAATTAAAACAAGATGCAGAAGAAAAATTAGGAGAAAAAATTGACCAAGCAATTATTACCTGTCCTGCATATTTTGATGATTCTCAAAGAAAAGCTACAAAACTTGCAGGAGAGATAGCTGGTTTTGAAGTTAAAAGAATTATTAATGAACCAACAGCCGCTGCTTTAGCCTACGGACTTACCAAAAAAGAAAACCAAAAAATTGTTGTGTATGATTTTGGAGGAGGTACTTTTGATATTTCAATAATTGAGACAGGAGATGATACTGTAGAGGTGAAGGCTACAGGTGGCGATACGCATCTTGGAGGAGATGATTTTGACCAGAAAATTATCGATTGGCTGGTAGAGCAGTTTAAAAAAGATCACGGAATTGATTTAAGAAAAGACCCTTTAGCTCTTCAAAGATTGAAAGAAGCAGCAGAAAAAGCCAAAATTGAACTCTCAACTACTTATGAGACAGAAATTAATCTTCCCTTTATAACCTCTGATGCCTCAGGGCCAAAGCATCTGTATTACAAACTTACACGAGCTCAACTTGAGGAAATGGTAAAAGAATATGTAGATAAGTCTATTGAGCTTGTGAAGCAAACTTTAAAAGAGGCAAAAATGGAACCAAAGGATATTGACGAAATCATTCTTGTTGGAGGACAAACAAGAATGCCATTAATTCAGCAAAGGATTAAAGAAATTTTTGGCAAAGAACCTAGAAAAGATATTAATCCAGACGAGGTAGTTGCAATTGGAGCAGCAATTCAAGGAGGAATTTTGCAAGGTGAGGTAAAAGATGTTTTGCTTTTGGATGTTACTCCTTTATCTTTGGGTATTGAAACTTTGGGAGGTGTGAATACAATTTTAATTCCAAAGAATACGACTATTCCAACTGCAAAGACTCAAATTTTTTCTACCGCTTCTGATAACCAAACTTCGGTTGAGATTCATGTGCTTCAAGGCGAAAGACCGATGGCCAAAGACAATAAGTCTTTGGGAAGATTTATCTTAGATGGCATTCCTCCTGCTCCACGAGGCGTCCCTCAGATTGAGGTAACTTTCGACATTGATGCCAATGGAATTTTAACTGTAACTGCAAAAGATAAAGCAACAGGGAAGAGTCAATCTATAAGAATTGAGGGATCTTTGGGTGTTTCAAAAGAAGAGGTTGAGAGAATGAAGAGAGAAGCAGAGATGCATGCAGAAGAGGATAGAAAGAAAAGAGAGCTGGCAGAGGCAAAGAATAATGCTGATGCAATAATTTACACTGCTCAAAAAACTTTAAAAGAATTTCAAGATAAGATTAAAGAGGAGGATAAGAAGGACATAGAAGAGAAGATTGAGAGTTTGAAGAAATTGAAAGAGAGTGATAATATAGAAGATATAAAGAGAGGAATTCAAGAGTTGTCAGAATCAATGCAGAAAATTGGGGCAGAGTTATATAAATCTCAAGGAGGTTCTGGTTCTCAAAGTGATTCGCAAAAAGATGAAGGTGAGTCTAAAGAAGGAGAGTATAAAGAGAAATGATCTTTCAGAAAGTAATTTGAAAATCGCTCGGAAAGTAATTTTTAGGAGCCGTTCGCTCACCCAGCGCGCTCGCTCACTTACCTCGGCCTTCGCTCTCTCGCTTCGTCCCGCTTAGCGGGACTTCGCTCGAACCATGCCCGCTCAGGCCTCGGATGCTCCATAAAAATTACTTCCCTCGCTTACTTTTATTTATTTTTTTGCTTTCTCAATTAGCCCAAATAATATTGGCAACCAAATAAAAAATTATGAAAGACTACTACAAAATTTTAGGTGTTCCACCCGATGCTTCAGATGAGGAGATAAAAAAGGCTTACAGACGTTTGGCTCATAAATATCATCCAGATAGGGGAGGGGATGAAAAGAAGTTTAAGGAAATAAACGAAGCCTATCAGGTTTTGTCTGATAAAGAAAAAAGGGCCCAATATGATAAATATGGTAGAGTGTTTGAGGGTGTAGGGCAAGATCAAGAGCCTTTTGAATGGTTCGATTTTGATAATTTCTGGCGTTCAGACTTTGAGAGAAAAACCGGTTTTGGTTTTGAAAATTTAGAGGATTTATTTGAAGAATTTTTTGGTTTTTCTACAAGAAGAAAAGAAGATAGAAGAAAGGGTAGGGATTTGGAGGTAATAGTTGAGATGAACTTAAAAGATGTTTTAAAACCCCAAAAGAAAAAAATAACTTTATATAAATATGTAGTCTGTCCAAGGTGCGATGGCAAAGGAGCTGAGCCGGGGTCTCAATTGAAAGAGTGCCCCACATGTAGAGGTAGGGGAGAGGTTCAGCAAATTAAAAGGACTTTTTTTGGGACTATTTCAAGATATACAACCTGCCCCACCTGTAAAGGAGAAGGATATATTCCTGAGAAGCCATGCAATGTGTGCAAAGGTGAGGGACGGATTAGAAAAGAAGAAACAATTCAGATTACTATTCCTCAAGGCGTTGATTCAAATCAGGTTTTACAATTTAAGGGTTTGGGAGATGCAGGACGAAGAGGAGGCAAACCCGGAGATTTGTATGTAAAAATACATATTAAACCTCACCCTCGATTTAAGAGAAAGCAAGATGATCTTTATACGATAGTTCAAATTCCTTATTCTCTTGCAGTCTTGGGAGGCGAGGTAGAGGTAGAGACACTGGAAAAAGCAGTTTTACTTAAAGTGCCTGCAGGTACAGAATCTGGTGAGATTTTTAGGCTTAAAAATTTAGGTATTCCTCATTTTGCAGGATATGGAAGAGGGGATTTATATGTTAAGATTCAAATTAAAACCCCAAAAAGATTGACAAAAAAACAAAAAGAGTTATTAAAGAAATTGCAAGAGGAAGGACTGTAGTTGCCCCCGTAGCTCAATTGGTAGAGCAACGGCCTTTTAAGCCGTAGGTTCCGCGTTCGAGTCGCGGCGGGGGCATATTAGAGCGAGTTAGCGAGCGAAAGCGAGCTTACTCGCTCTTATACCCTGAGGAACGAAG
>CAZUSK010000019.1:0-6962 GCA_964623345.1 uncultured Candidatus Saccharibacteria bacterium | reverse complement strand
CACCAAGTTTTACTCCAATATTACGCCAGTATTTTTGCTTTATACAAACTGCCCAGCTGTGACCTACTTTAATAACTTTTGCAATTTCCATTTTAGAGACCAGCTCCTACCTATATATATAACATCTTTAACAGGTTTTGTCAAGAAAAAAATTTTTGTCCGCCTCTTTAACCCCTCCCCTTAATTACTTTTTTTTATTTTGTTTATTATTTTTTTTAGATTTTTATATTAGTAGTAGTAGTAGTAGGACCTGTGAAAAACTAAGAGAATTTAAAGCTAAATTCTTGAAAATCAAAAGTTTACCTGCTGTGAATAACCTGTGAATAACCTGTGAATAACCTGTGAAAAAGCTGTGAATAACTTGACAAAAAAGTAAGGATGTAGTAAAATTCCTGGAGAGGCGAGGATCTAATTGAGTTAGCCTCTCATAAAATATGTTAATAAGTTGAATTTGAAATACCTGTTAAAGTAATTAAGAAAGGAGGAAAACGATGCCAAAACCCAGAGTAAAATATACAGCTGATCAAGCTGCAGAAAAATGGGCAACTGTAACTCCAGCAAGATCAAGTTATTACCAAGAGAACGTTCGTGGTGCAGGAAGTGTCTGGGAGGCAAATACAGTTGCTGCTGAAGGTACCTGGCGTGAGGCAATAACTGAGGCTGCCAATCGTGGTGCATATGGAAAAGGAGTAAAGAAAGCCGGTGGAGCTAAGTGGGAAGAAAGAACCTTAACTGTTGGTGTACCTCGCTGGAGTGGTGGAATAGCAGCAGCAAAGGATGTCTACAAGTCTGGAATTGCACGTGTTTTGGATGTAATCTCAAGAGTTGAGCTGCCTCCTAAAGGACCTAAGAATGCTCCTCAGAATTACGAAAGGGTTAAAAGGATTGGTGATGCTTTACACAGGATGAAGACTGCCGGATGAGAAGTTTAGGGTGAAATTTAAGAAGGAGGCAGTAATATGAAATTAAGAGTACATTATTTAAAAAGACAGGCTACATTTTCAGATACAGATAAAATCATAGAGTCTTTGAAAGGTGCCGGTCTTTTGTCTGCAATCGAGATAGAGCTTCAGGCAACAAATGGTTCTACTTCCTGTACTGATCATGAGATCCACGATGACGTGAGCAAAGTTGAAATTGTGGATGGTGCTGAAGTTCTTGAGAGTTTGCGAATGATCGAGTGGAGAGGGTTAAACTTCTATGAGTTAGGAAAAATGCCTAGGGCGACTTTTGATGAGAATGGCGGAGCTACTCAGAAAGAAAGTATAATGATCTTGTTTGGTCGGTACCTTGGAGATCCTGAATATTATTTTGATCCCAGCAAGTTCAACAACCCTCAACTCATCATTGACGTGGCCCTCACAATTTCTGCAACTGCCGGTTTTGCTTCCGGTACTGGAAAAGTGACAATCAAGTTATACATCATTGAAGAGGGAGCTTTGCCACAAAAAGGCTTCATAATGAGAAAGGAAAAATACAACTTTACAACTGCATCTTCTGGAGATGAGTATATTGATTTACCTGTTGACTTTCCATACGCAGCCATTGCTTTTTCAGCAATTCTTTCTACTTACAGACCTGACGAGATCATCTCGAAAGTGAAGCTCAGCTTTGATGATGATGAGTATGTACCTGTTAACATTTACACTGAAGATATAATGGATAGACTCAGAATGATTTATGGTTTAGCTGAACAAAAGAAAAGAGTTTTAACCGCCGACGATGGCTCAATCTTAACAGATATTTACGATATTCATGATGCAAGGATCTTTTCTGAAGCTGATGACCACATTGCAACAATTGAATCTACAGATGCAGAGAAAGTTACAAATGGTTTGTATGATCTGACATCTCCTGCCACTCCGGCCTTTCAAACCACAGCCAAGGCTTGCAACTTATACGTTAAGGGACTCTGTCCTCATGGGATGGTGATTGTAACTCCTCAGCATGTTAATGATTTTGGAAATCTCCTGGACGTTAAGAACAGAAGAAAGTTACAACTAATCCTGACTCAGGCTCAGGCTAATGCAGCTGTAAGGGTTGTGATTTCACAAATAAGAAGTTGATAAATGGCACTGAATTTTCCACGTCGTGAGAGGATAACTTTCAGCAGGGCTCTCGCACGAGGGCCCTGCGTTATCTCTACTCTTATCTTTACCGGCAACGGATCAGATACAGCAACTTTAAAAATTAGAGATGGTTTTACAGCTAATAGTGAAGTTGTTACTACATTAAATATCTCTACTGCAGATTCAAAAATATTTAATTTCCCTCGAGGTCTATATTTACAAAATGGCTGCTACATTGAGATTAACAGCTACGTTGTTGAGGCTTTAGTTCTTATTGATTTAGTTTGACAATATTTAGCAGCAGTTGTCAGTATTTGCTAATAGATGACAGTTTTAATCAATGATAAAGATCTGCATAGGAATTCCGGTTTATCGGGGCTTCTATCCTCAGATGGTAGAGGCTCTACTGTCATGTTTACTTGAAACTCAGAAAAAAAAACCGGATATTGACTTTGTCTTTAAAATAACCTACCGCACTTGGCTTCCTTATGCACATCGTCGTATTGTTCATTTTGCTTTAAGAGAGAAAGCTCATTACATTCTCTTTGTTGAAGAGGATATTGTCCCACCTCGTGATGGTCTTCTTCGTCTTTTAAAACATAATGTTGATTGTGTTTTAGGACTTTACTGGCAACGTTCAAAACCTTACGCTCCTGTAATCGCTAAAAAAAATGAGAGATTGGGAGTTTGTGAACCGATCTGGGAGGTCCCTCCTAATGAGTTAATTGAAATTGATGCAGGAGGTTTAGGTTTCTGTCTTCTTAAGACAGAAGTTTTTAAAGATGTATCTTTTGACTCTTTCCATTTTGAAAGAGACTATGCAGATGATATACCGTTTTTTTTAGCTTTACGTAAAAAAGGATATAAAGTTTTCTGTGATACTTCCTGTATTTGTCAACATGTACAGGAAGAATTTGTTCTTGTAGATAAAAAAATTGCTCAAGATTTTCACAGACAGTTATTTAAAAATAGACAATGATTTCACGCTTTCATCTTACAATACCGGCAAATACATCAAAAGAGGATCCTCAAACCCTTGATATAGAACTTCCTGTCGGTGTCATACATAAAATAGATATTGTCTTTCCTCCGGGTTGCTGTGGTCTTGCAGGTGTGGCAGTTTTTCACGGACTGCATCAGGTATGGCCAAGTTATTCAGATGAGTGGTTTTCAACTGATGGCGAGACTATTTCTTTTGAGGAGTTCTATGAAGTTAAACCAGGATTTACAACCTTCACTTTAAAAGGCTATAATGAAGATGATACTTATTCACATACAATTTTATTTAGGTTTGGAGTTTTAAAGAAAAGCGAAATACAGGGAGTATGGTTGCCGTGGAGTGAAGAGGTAATTGAAGAAACTTAATTTTTTAGATCTCGATGGGTGTTTATAATCAAGTTAGATGGTTTGCAATAAAACCTTCGGTAAAGACTGCACAGTGTGGAGGTAAAAAGGTTACTGTAGGTACTACATCTACTGAAATTGTGGCAGCTAATGACAAAAGGACCTGTTTGTATTTGGAAAATCTTGGTAGTGAAACCTGTTATATTTATCTGGGAGATGGAGCTACAACGGATCATTTACCTCTTCTCCCTGGGGATATCCTTGTTGATGATACCTATGCTGGGAAAATTACAGGGATCTGTGCATCAGGTTCGACTACAATTTATGTAATAGAAGAATGAGGAGGTAAATCTTGTTACATATAATTAGAGCTGCTTTAAGAAAATTTATTCAGTTAGAAGACACACCGAATTCTTATTCCGGTCTTGCAGGAAAACTCTTCAAAGTAAATTCTGCCGAGACTGCATTAGAAGCCTCAACAAATACAGATTCAGAGATTGCAGAAGCAGTAAATGTTGCAGCTAATGTAATGGAAAAAGTAGCTGAAGTTGAAGTTAGTTCTGATTGTGATTATGTTGAGTTCACAGGTTTAGATGGAAATTCGGCGTGGTTTTACATATTACTTGCTACTGCTAAAAATGCAACGAGTAGTGCTTATGACTTATATTTATATGTAAATGGAGATACTGACAATACACATTACTATACTCAACAGTTAAGAGCTAATGATACTTCAATAAGTGGGACGAGAATAAATTGTCCTACGGTAGCTGTTCTTGGAGAAAATGAAGGTTGTTTATTTGAGGTTAAAATTACAAAAGACCCAAATGATTATTTTAGATTTTTTTCTAATGTAAGTAGATTTACTGGTTCATCTGTAGAAGAAATGATTAGAAGTGGGACAAAAACTTCAACTATAACAAATATAACTTCTTTACGAATTCAAGCACAAGGTGCAAATGCGATAGGAGCAGGTTCAAAATTCATACTTTTCAAAGCAAGGAGGGCATAATATGAAGATAAAAGGATTAAGAGTTGATGTAAAGACAGGTAGAGTTGAAGAAGTTTTTGAAGAAATAAGTGATGAAGAATATCAAAAAAGATTAGAAGAAGCAAAGAAAGCAGAAGAAGAGATGAGAATTAGAGAGATGATAGAAAGAAAGAAACAAGAAATTTTAGAGAGGTTAGCACGTGAGGAGTTGATCAAGGAAGGAAGATTACCAGAGGCATATAAATGAGGCTAAAAAAAATTTTGACAGATGGGCAATGGATAGGTGTTTTCATAATGACTTCTGGACTTATCTGTGAGACTATTTTACATGCAGACTGGGGATGGCTTATTTTTACTTCCGGTTCTTTATACTTCACGCTGGCCACCAAAATTAAGTATTATCGCAAAATGAGAAAGAAGTAAGAAGGAAAAATGGCAAGAGGAGCACCGGACTGGACAGGAAGGATAAACATTGCCTTACAGGAACTTGCAGAAGTTACTATACGCAATAAATATGGAGGTGGAGAATCTGCCTGTTATGCTGGTACAGTTAAAGCGAATGATATTACTGAGTTATTTTCTATTGCAGGAAAAGGAGTCATTTATGGAGGCTTTATTACTGTACAATCGACAGGTACTCAAAGGGATGATGAACAATGGTTGTGGATAGATGGTTCTCAAATGAGTCCTCACACTTTCTACGAAATGAATAGATTTAATCTTACAGGTCCTACAGGTCCTATTCCATACCTTGTTTGTTACGATGATGAGAATTTTTTATATGCAGTACAGTTCTTTTTCGGTTATACTTTTGAAACAAGTTGTGTGGTGAAATATTCAGAAAAACATGGAAGGACTCCTACTGTAATTGCATTTTTTGACTATGCACTTGTTTGATAGAGAACAAGAAATAAGGAAAAATCTTGCCTGGGAACAGTGGAGAGGTTCAAAAGACAGAATAATGGAAAACCGGATCAATGAGGACTATTTTCGCAAACTTATTGCTTCAGGTTCTACATTTACAATCATCTCTGTAATAAAGGATAATCCGGATGGTACAGGAAGACTCAGGGTAAAACTTGCAACTCCTGATAGAAAGTATCTCTCTTTAGAGGTACCTTTAGAACTTGAGAAGAATCTTTCTGCGATAAAAGAGTGGCTTTGTAAAAACTACGGTGTATCTCAGGATACTGTCACTATTTCTGAAAGTTTGAAGATTGCGTGGAGAACAGAGTTTATCGGTAGACGTGAAGTATAAAAAGAAAGGAGGTAGATTATGGCAGAGATAAAGTTTGAGGATTTAGATGTGGTACTGGTAAGGAGTGAAGAGACAACAGAGTTGGGTCCGGGGGGGGAATTGATTCGTTATGTAACCTATCGCTATACACTTTCTGGTTACGGACCGTTTGAGATCAAGCTTCCTTTGACAGAGGATACAGAGGAAAACATCAAAAACGCAATAATCGAAAGGGCTAAGAAGCTCGAGTTGTTTAAGAAGAAGTAACGATAAAAAAATGGAGCAAGAGAAAACAGTAAATCTGGCCGGACTTAAGGTAAGAGTCAAAAAAGGCGTGATTTTACCTCGCCATAGAAAGCGTCCATCCTGTTTAACTCTGACAACTGCCGATAGACTTGTAGCACTTTTAGGTAAACCGGCCAAAGAGTTATACATGGAAATGGTCAAGATCTATGAGTGGTGGAGTAAATCTCCTGAATGGATGTTTGAGTATACATATCATGAAGGGTATGTGTGGAAAGCGCAGATTATGTGGTATGATCTATCCGGAAGGATCCCCGGACCAGGAAGGGTCCCTCCACCGACAAAATACCAGAAGACAGTTAATCCTGAGGCTTATATTGCTGATAGACAGAAGGAGCTGTGGAGAGTTATTTTGAAGCTGGAATTTATACAGAGAAAATATAAAGACATAGAAAAACGGGATAGTCCTGACTGGAGAGAAAGGGATCGGGCAAGATGGCTACTGTATCATGTAAGAAGAAGCTTTTTAAGGGAGATAATCATGCTTATCCAGGAAGGTTATGTTTTGATAGTTTATGGCAGACGTGATCAAATAGAAAGATTCAGGGCTGTAGTAAAGTGGTTTTTTGACTATATTATAAAACCCTGGGAACTTTTTAGTTTTGTAAAATAAAAGATGGGTAAGGGAGCAAAGAAATTTCCATTTCACGTTATTTTAGGCTGGGCACGTAATTTCACAAACTTTACATGGGATGCTTTAAAAGGGGTAAGGGGAGTATTTACAAAGACTTTTGGATGGGTTAAGGGAGGTTTCTCTGTATTTCACAATACTTTCAGCTTCTTAAGAGATAACATCGCAAAAATATGGAATTTCTACAAAAACTATATTCATCCGGCAATAAATACTCTTCGTGACTTTGTAAATAAATTCCGTCTTTTTGTAGAGGAAGCTTTAGACAAACTTACCGGAGGCTTATACAGCTTATATAAAAATGTAACCGAATTATGGAAAAATTTCAGAAAAGAGATAGTGATTTTGAGAGGTCGGATAGCAGATTTAGCCGATGTTTTTGATAAA
>CAZUSK010000018.1:0-7082 GCA_964623345.1 uncultured Candidatus Saccharibacteria bacterium | reverse complement strand
CTCGAATCTTTCTTTTGCTTCATTGTGCCATTCATATGTTCCTTTATCAGCCTCCAACACTTTAAACTTCCCTATCTCCTGATAGATTTTTTCCAGGGATTCCATATGATGCTTCTCTTGGTGAAAGCATCCCCCACAAAGAAATGCAAGAAGAAGCAGTAATTGTAAAAGAACTATCTTTCTCATTTCTCACCTCCTTCTAAGGCATCTTAAACAAATCTTCGAACTCTGTCCAGAGTTTTTCGCATTTCAAAATGGGTTAGATAGCGGTTAAAAAGACGGCTACAATGCCGGCAAGAAAAATTCCATCAAAAACACCAGCACCTCCAATTGAAATCAAGCCGGGATATTTTTTTACTCTGTGTAAATTTAAAATGTCTGCACCAATTAGGGTGCCAAGAGTACCAGCAATATAAGCACAAGGGGCGGGATTGTGTGGAGCAAAAATTAATGCAAACAAAGCTGCAAAGATAGGGGGTATTAAAGCAGGAAGAACTATACCTCTGCCCGGAATTACTTTTGAGAAAGTCTTTGAGATAACTATCATAAAAACCAAAGCTAAAAGAATTGGAAGCACATCTGAGACTCTTGTCAAAAGATAGAAAGATATCCCCAAAGGAACAAGAGCGCCTCCTAAATTAATAGCCACTCCTTCTACTTCTTTTTGAGAAAATTCAAAGAAACCAAAGAGGCTCCTTCTTACAATTCTCTTTTTATATCTTGTTAAGGGAATATTAATGCCCGAACCAAAAAGCGTTAAAAGAAGTAATAAAAATGCTGTATGCGAGGTTAAGCCAAGCTCCTGAAAACTAAAACTAATGATATGAAAAAACCATGCCAAAAACAAAAATGGCAAAAACAAAAGAAGAAGAAAGAAAACTAAAATGCTTAAGGGAAAGAAATAAAACATTTTAACTTTTTACTTTTGCGTTTTGCGCTTTGAGCTTTGCGCTTTTATCATCCATATTTTGGCCAGCAGCATTTTTTGTATTTTTTACCACTGCCACAAGGACAAGGATCATTTCTTCCGGGTTTTTTACCAGAATAAGAGGGTTGCTGAAAAACTCTCTGTGGTTTTTCTATCTTCTCTTCCCTTTTTGAAAGACCCAAAATACTTTGCAAAATTGCCTTATCAATCATCGAAAGTAGATTTTTGAAAATCTTATATCCTTCATTTTTATACTCTATTAAAGGATCAATCTGCCCATAGGCTTTTAAACGAACCTTATCTTTTAAATATTCCATTTCTTCTAAATGATTAATCCAAAAACTATCCATTATTCTAAGGGAAATAAATCGTACAATTTCCCAGAAATTATCTTTCTCAAACTCTTTTTCTTTTTTCTCTATTTCTTTTTCAGGTACTCCTTCTTTCTTGCAAATTTCAAAAATCTTTTCCTTTAGTTTGTCCTCTTGAGCTTCTAATATTTCTCTTCTTTTTCTGTAAAATGTCTCTCGATGAATATTCATCACATCATCATATTCCAAAAGATGCTTTCTTAAATCAAAATTAAGTCCTTCTATTTTTCTTTGGGCAGATTCTATTAAGTGAGTCACTAATTTTGACTCAATAGGCTGACCTTCGGGTATTTTTAACCTCTCCATTAAATTCTTTACCCTCTCTCCTCCAAAAATTCTAAGAAGATCATCTTCCAAAGACAAGAAAAACTGACTTACTCCTGGATCTCCTTGTCTACCCGCTCTTCCTCTTAATTGATCATCTATCCTTCTTGCCTCATGTCTTTCTGTACCTAAAACAAATAACCCTCCGAGTTCTTTTACTTTTTTAGCCTCTTCCTCATCTGGGGGATTACCTCCTAAAATTATATCCACTCCCCTTCCTGCCATGTTTGTTGCTATAGTTACCGCATGCAGTTTTCCTGCCTGTGCTATAATTTCTCCTTCTCTTTGGTGGTTTTTAGCATTTAGAATTTGATGGGGAATGCCTTCTCTTTCAAGCAACTTTCCTAAATATTCGTTTTTCTCAATAGAACGAGTGCCTACTAAAATTGGTTGTCCTTTTTTAAAACATTCTTTGATTTTTTCAACTACTGCTTTAAATTTTTCCTCCTCTGTCTTATAAACAATATCTGGCAAGTCTTTCCTTATCATGGGTTTATTGGTGGGAACTATTATTACCTCAAGCCCATAAACTTTCTCAAACTCTTCTGCTGAAGTTGCGGCAGTTCCTGTCATTCCAGCCAATTTTTTGTACATTCGAAAATAATTCTGAAAAGAAATTGAGGCTAAGGTAATCGACTCTGGTCTAATTGGTACCCCTTCTTTTGCCTCAATTGCTTGATGCAATCCCCCTGACCATCTTCTTCCAGGCATAAGCCTCCCTGTAAATTCATCTACAATAATCACTTCCCCATTTTTAACTACATAATCCCTATCTCTTTTAAATAAAACATGCGCCCTTAAGGCTTGCTCTAAATGATGTAAAAACCTTATTCCCTTTTCTTGATAGATATTCTTAATTCCTAGAATTTTTTCTATTTTCTCAATACCTTGCTCTGTTAAAGTAACCGCTCTTTCTTTTTCATGAATTTCGTAATCGGTGTTTGGCTCAAGACGAGGAACAATCTTAGCAAACTCTTCATACATTTTTGAGCTCTCTGTATCAGGAGCCGAAATTATTAAAGGAGTTCTTGCTTCATCAATTAAAATAAAGTCAACCTCATCTACAATAGCAAAATTCAAACCTCTTTGAACGCGCTGATCAGGGTGATACGCCATATTATCTCTTAGATAGTCAAACCCAAACTCATGATTTGTCCCATAGGTTATGTCTGCTAAATAAGCTTCTTTTCTTGAGACAGGTCTTAAATAACTCTCTACCACTTTAAACCCCCCAACAAGATCTCTGATTTTGTCTCTCTCTTGGTTTTCTTCTTTCTGATAATTCGGATCATAAATATAAGCTTTCTCGTGTACGATACAACCAACAGACAATCCCAAAGCATAATAAATTTGCCCCATCCAGACAGTGTCTCTTTTGGCAAGATAATCGTTAACTGTCACAATATGTACTCCTTTTCCCTCTAAGGCGTTTAAATAAGCAGGCAAAGTTGCAGCTAAAGTTTTTCCTTCTCCTGTTAGCATCTGGGCTACTTTTCCTTCGTGTAAAACCATTCCTCCAATAAGTTGAACATCAAAATGCCTTTGTCCTAATGTTCTTTTGGCTGCCTCTCTTACAAGCGCAAAAGCCTCTGGCAAAAGATCATCCAGAGTTTCACCTTTTTGAAGTCTTTCTTTAAATTCTAAAGTCTTCTCTTTAAGTTGCTCGTCTTTTAGTTTTTCAAACTCAGGCTCAAGCTGATTTATTTTTTCTACTTTTTTTTGAGCCTTTTTGAGATATTTTTTATTTTCGTCTCCAAAAATTTTCTCTAAAATAGCCATGGTTATTTTTCATATTACACCCCTTGGTTTTTTTGTAAAGAAAACCCCCCACATATTTATGTGGGGGGTCTTGTTTATTATTATTTATCTTCTTTTAAAAAACCGCGAGAGTTTATCTTTTCTTAATAATACCCTATGAACTCGTGTGAGTTCTTTCACCTTTCTTGCCCATCTTCTTGCTCGAGCTATCCGCTTTCCTTTGTATCTCTTAACTTCTCTCTGCAACTCGTCCTTTACCTGATTAATAGCGTCTCTTAAATCTTCACTTACAGCCTCGGCTCTAATTATCTGTTTTGGTAAGCAAAGCTGAGCCTCGGCTCTAAAAACTTCGCCTTTTAGATGATGGCGGGTAGTTTTGCCTATTTCTACTTTAATCTCAAGATTTGGTTTTTCTTTAAAATATTTTCTTGATCCAAAGTCAACTAAGAATTTTTCAATCTCTCCTATCTTTTTCTCAACCCAAACTTTTAGGGCTTCATCTAATTTTATATTCGTAGCCTTAATATTAATTCTCATTTCTCTAAACTTCTATCTTTATCTTTTTTTTCTTTTTCTCCTGGAGGTCTTCTTTTTCTTTCTGCTAGTCTTTTTTCTGCTAGTCTTTTTCTTTTTTCGACTAGCTTTTTTCTTTTTTGCCATAATTTTTTAAATTTTTGTTTATACTTCGGCCTCCCTTATTTTATTTTCTCTTTTTTAAAAAAACGTGTCAATGTGGAAAAATGGTAATTTCTTCTTTTAACTCAATTCCAAAGGTTTTTTTGACTTTCTTTTTAATATGAGCAATCAATTTTTGGACATCTTTTGTCTTCGCATTGCCCAAATTCACAATAAAATTAGCGTGTTTTTCTGAAACCATTGCATCGCCAATTTTTTTTCCTTTTAGGCCTGCTTTATCAATTAAATATCCTGCAGGAATTTCTCCTTTTTGAATAAAATCTCTTAGTTCTGGAAATCTCTCAAACAATTCTTTTTTAATTTTTAATTTTGAATTTTGAATTCTTAAATTTTTAAATATACACCCTGCCGATGGATAATTTAAAGGTTGAGTTTCTTTTCTTATTTTTAAAAATTTTTCCATTTCTTTTTTAATTTCCTTTTTATCTTCTTTTTTAAGCTTCAAAATAACTGAGACAATGATTAAATTTTTCTTGTGTTTAAATATGCTATCTTTATACCTAAATTCACATTCTTTTTTAGATAATTTTTTAATTTTGAAATTTTTAAAATCTAAAACCTCAACCTGCTTAACCAAATCTCCTATCGCTTTTTTAAAGGCGCTTGCATTACCATAGACTGCTCCACCAACTGTTCCGGGAATACCCACAGCCCACTGTAGGCCAGAAAGACTATGTTGTTGTGCTTTTTGAACTAACAGAGAAAGAAGCGTGCCTGCTTCAGCATTAATGATACAATTTTTAATTTTTAATTTTTCGTTTTTCATTTTTATTATCAACCCTTCAAATCTTTTATCTGAAAATAAAATATTGCTTCCTCCTCCCAAAATAAAAAAAGGCAAATTAAGTTGCTTTGCCGTTTTTATTGCTTTAATAAGGTCATCTTTTGTTCTGGCAACAAAGAAATATCTTGTTTTCCCTCCTATTTTAAAAGTTGTGTAATCTTTAAGAGAAATGTTTTCTTTAACTCGAGGGAGTAAATCTTTTATTTTTTGTTGTTTTTTTCTTTGCATTTTACCCTCCCAAATTTTTTGGAAAAAATTTGGGAGGGTAAAGGGCCTGGGCAGTTGACCCCGATCTAGGTCTTTGGTGGGTGCTTACACCCAGGCCCGATTTTATTATAATATAAAACATAGCAATCAACAAACAAATGTATCTGAACCTAAACACCAAAAATAATTGACAAAAAGAAATTACACGGGTGTAATAACAAAGCCATGGCAATGGTTTTACACCTCTCAATCTAAGCGAAAGTATTTCCTTAAGGTCTTATCTTCGCCTATATCCTTTGCAATAATTATTCTCACTTCATTTTCAGAAAGGCCAAAGAATTTACGTAAAACCTCGATTTCAGATTTGCAATCAAATGGATAAATCCAGACGCTTTTTTGCAACGGAAAAAATCCTAACTCCTTTAACTTGCCCCTAAAGGCCTCTCGATAAATTTTCTTTAATTGGGAAATATCAAAAATAACAATCCTCCACTTCTTATCCCATTTTTTGGGTCGTTTAATTTTTAAAGCATCAACCTGCAACCAGCCTGCTTTTTCCTTTCCCTTCTTTGTAAGATAAATGTAGAGTTGATTTCCTTTATATTTAAATTCTATATATCCTTGTTTCCTAAGATTATAAAAAGCATCCCTGACTTTTCTTTTTTGATCTACCTTCAATCCCAAAAAATGCTTATATAAATTTAACCAAAAATAGGGAGAGTTGCCTGCCACAATAACTCCGCCAGAAATTAATAAAGCTTTAAAAATATCTTTCACAATTGCAGATCTTGGTTTTTTAAAATAATATTTATACTTTTTTACACCCATTTTTTAATTATACAAATCAAAGGGTGTAATAACAAGGTCATGGCAATGGTTTTACACCCTACGGGTTAACTTAATTATCTTTTAACTTAATTGGAGGGTTGAAAAAAGAATAAAGCAAAAGGCCTCCAAAAACCAGGAGGCCTTTTGCCGACCATAGACCGGGTTTTCACACCCACCAATTTAAATTTTATCAAAAGAAAATAGCAATGTCAAGATTTTTTCTCTCTTCCAACAAAAGAAAAATGGGGCCGTTTAAGGCCCCGAGGGTGGCGCTTTGGTTGTTGTACGTACCCTCACTATCCTTTTCCCGGTAGCCGGAGAAAACTCCCAGTTTCTAAAAGGAAAATTCTTCACCCGCAATCTTTCATCTCTTGTCTTGGTGCCAATTGTCTTGCCACATGATCGACACTTAACAGGAGAATGTTTTTCTAAATCAGAGCTTAAGCAGTAAGGACAAAAAGAGATATTGGAAAAATCGGTATAAAAAGCGTAACCACTTCGATAAGGCAATTTCTCAAAAATCATCTCTTGGCCTGCTTCATCTACCACACAGACATACCCCATTCTCTCCTCCTTTGAATAGAATGTGCGACAAATAAAATTATTTATTATTTTAAGAAGTTTGTCAATAAGTTTGTAATAGTTCAATAGTTTAGTGATATCCACAATGTAACGAGGGAAGGTCTTGTTACGGGATCAAAAAATGAGCAAGGTCAATCATTACATAAATGACTTTATGCAAACAAAAGCCCCGAGATAGTCTCTAAGACTAAACTCGGGGTTTGTTAATTTTTGCCAGCAATTACTATCAGGTTATTATCAGTGACCACTGTCAGGAAACTTTGGTCCCTGAGAAAGCCCAAGAAGGATACCTTTTTCAAATCCGCGGGCCTCTCGAATACCGACTACGTCGTTAGCGTTGATTGCTCTTATTTCATGAGTGTAAGGTTCGATATATTCAACAAATTGGCCTCGAGGGCGGTAGTCATCAACCAGCTTCTCCCTGCCATCTCTTAATTGCAGAACAAAGCGCGCCATCTCCCCTCACCTCCTTCTTAAAAAGCTACGTTATTTTAGCCTATCAATAAACAATATGTCAACCTAATTCAGGAGCTTTATTAATAATTTAAAAACTTAGCAGTCCAGGTTCTTTGTTTAATGAGTCTTGAAGGTGGACCCTCAAAAA
>CAZUSK010000017.1:0-7103 GCA_964623345.1 uncultured Candidatus Saccharibacteria bacterium | reverse complement strand
AGGCGGCCAAAAAGTTTTTAAGAGAGAATCCAAAAATTGCAAAGGAGATAGAGGAGAAGATCAAAAAGGTAGCCAAAGAAGAGGAGTAAGTCGTCAACCGTTTTACGGCATCGATACCGGTATCGTCATACGGCATCGTTGTACGTCTTACGATTAACGATACGGGTCACGATGCCGTACAACGTACAACGCTTATTTACTTGTTGGAGAGAGCAAGCCTAAATGTCTTGCTCTTTTTATTGCTTGAGATATTTTTCTTTGATGAAAACGGCAAAGCCCGGTTGCTTTTCTGGGCCTTATTTTACCCAATCCGGTGATAAACCTTTTTAAGGTTTTTACGTCTTTGTAGTCTATTTCTTTTATATTTTGCTTACAAAAATAACACTCCATAAATTTAGAAAGGTATTTCTTCTATATTGACATTTTCATCCTCCTCGATGATAGGAATTTCTTCTTCTATTTGCTCTTGTGGAGCTTCTTTTAGTTCGGTTTGTTCTGTCTTTCTTGGTCCTAACTGAAGTCGTTCAGCAACAATCTCAGTTCTTGATTTTTTTACCCCGTTTGCATCTTCCCAGCTTCTTGTAACCAATCTACCCTCTACAAACACCAACCTTCCCTTTTTTAGATATTGGGAGGCAATTTCTGCTAACCTTCCCCAAGTAACTACCCGGTGATATTCTGTTAGTTGCTTTTTCTCGCCAGTTTGTTTATCAATCCAAATTCTATTTGTTGCTACTCTAAAAGAACAAACCATCTTCCCATTGGGGGTGGTTCTAATTTCCGGATCAAAAGTTAAATTCCCCAATAAAAACACCTTATTTAAGTTCATTCCTCTAATATTTCTTTTAATTTTTTGTCTAACTCTTTTAACTCGACCTTTTTAGGTTTTTTGGGTTTCTGGGTTTCTTTTGGCGTCCTAACAAGCCTTTTTCTTTTACTAATAATTAAATGTCTAAGAACGCCACTCTCTTCTTTTATTTTTTGTTCTAACTTTTCTATTTTTTCAGGAGAATAATCAAACTCAAGGGTAATCAAGAACCCCTCCTCAAATTTATTTATAGGATAGCCAAGCTTAATCTTAACCGGAGCTAACTCGCTTTCTATTTTCCCTCCTTGCTCGGAGATGAAACTTTTAATTCTCTCTTTCAGAGCTTCTAACTCTTTCTCCTCTAAAATTGGTGAAGCAATATATGTGAGTTCATAAAATTTTTGCATATCTTTTATTTTAACAACAGATTGTTATAAAAGTCAATAAAATTTAACGAAGATCTAATTTAGCGGAGAATGCATCTCCGCCAGACAAAACTACAAAACTGTGTAAAGTGTCACTTTACACAAATGATGTGATAAGAAAGGTTGGAGTTCTGTTAATTTTTTGGTATCATTTAAAATATGAAAGTAACACCCAAAATTTTCAGAGCCTACGATATAAGAGGCGTTTATCCAAAAGAACTAAACCAACAAACGGCTTATTTTGTAGGTAAAGCCTTTTGTTTGTTCTTAAAGGAACATTATAAAATTTCCTGTCCTAAAATTGCTGTCGGATATGATGCAAGACTTTCGTCACCTTTACTTTCTAAAAAAATAAAAGAGGGAATCTGTGCTGCCGGGGGTAAAATTTTAGATTTGGGATTTTGTTCTACTCCTTTAAATTATTTTGCAGTTTGGCACAAAAAAACAGATGGAGGAGTTATGGTTACTGCGTCACATAATCCAAAAGAATACAATGGCTTCAAACTTTCTCTTAGAAAAGTAAAAGCCCTTTCTACCCAAAAAGGCACAAAAGTAATTTACAAGAAAGTCCTAAGACTTCGAAAAACTCCTTGTAAGACCAAGAAAGTAGAGAAGGTTGATATTTTGGATAGATATTTCAAATTCCTTGAGAAAGATATAAAAGGAATAGATTTATCTTATATAAAAATAATTGTGGATTTTTCTAACGGAAGCATGGGACCAATCTTTAAAGAGTTTGCTAAGAGATTTTCAATTCAATATAAACCCTTGTTTGAGAAGCCGGATGGCAACTTTCCTAATCATGACCCAAATCCTCTAAAAGAAGAGAATCAAAAGACCATCAAAAAATATTTAAAAAAAGGAGGTTTTGATTTAGGAGTAATGTTTGATGGAGACGGGGATAGAATATACTTTTTTGACGAAAAAGCCAATTTTATTAGGCCTGACTATATTTTAGCCCTTCTTGCAAAAAATTATTTAAAAAATTCAAAGTCAAAGTATATTGTTTGCGATCTTCGTGCAAGTAGGCAAGTAGAGGAGGTAATTAAGAAAGCAGGGGGGAAACTGGTAAGGAGTAAAGTAGGGTATCCTTTTATCAAAAAAGAGATGGAGAAATATAAGGCATTTTTAGGGGGAGAGCTTTCTGGGCATTATTTTTGGAAAGATAGCTGTTTTTCCGAGGCTTCTCTTTTGACCCTTCTTCGTCTCATGAAAGTTTTAAAATCTTCTAAGAAATCGCTTTCTGCCCTTATTAAACCTATTGCTCGATATGCAAGTTCAAAAGAAATTAATTTTGAGGTAGAGGATAAACAAGCAAAAATACAAGAACTAAAGAAAATTTATAAAGATGGCAAAATTTCAGAATTAGATGGTTTGACTGTTGAATATAAAAATTGGTGGTTTAATATAAGACCTTCAAATACAGAGCCAGTATTAAGACTTACAGTTGAGGCAAAAACAAAAAAACTCCTTGAGAAAAAAATAAAAGAATTAACAAGACTGATAGCTTAAAACTCAAAACTTGCCTGCCGCTAGGGAGAAGTTAAGAGTACCAATTAGTTTTAAGTTTTGCGCTGTAACTTTGCGCTTTGCGTTTTAAGCTTTGAGCTTTTATTACACTTCAATCACTACCGGCAATATCATGGGCCGCTTTTTTGTTTTTTCAAACAGAAAATCTCCTAATTGATTTTTAATTCTGTCTTTTACATAGGCCCAATTGATTGCTTTGCTTTTACCAGTAGCTTTATGAATAATGCTCACTGTTTTCTTTCTGGTTTGTGCCAAAAGGTTTTTTGATTTTCTTAAATACACAAATCCACGGGAGATGATATCAGGAGAGCCAATAACTTTACCTGTTTGACTATTGACTACCGCAATAATTACAAAAATTCCATCTTTTGCCAGCGCTTGTCTATCTCTTAATACAACCTCACTTACATCTCCAACGCCAAGACCATCAACCATTACATAATTTGCAGGCGCTTTTTCTTTCTCAATATAAATTTTCTTTTGGGTTAATCTTATTATATTTCCATTTTCAGCAACCACAATGTTCTCTTCGGGAATACCTGCGCTTTTTGCAATTTCTGCATGATTAACAAGCATTGAATATTGACCATGGATAGGCATAAAGAATTTTGGCTTCATAATTTCTATCATTTGACGGAGTTCCTCTCTGTGAGCGTGACCTGAGGCATGAATATCCATCATCTTATAATGGTAGACTTTTGCTTTTTGCCGATATAATTCATCTTTTAACCGCTGAACTGTCCTTTCATTACCCGGTACAACCGAAGACGAGAAAATCACAGTATCTCCCGGTTCTATTTCAAGATAGGGATACTCTTTATTTGCAATTCTCATTAAAATTGCTTGTTCTTCTCCTTGGGCCCCTGTGCAAACTAAGGTAATTTTATTGCGAGGTAGATTTTTCAACCTTTTTGGATTTATAATAGTGCCTTTTTTAGCTTTGATGTAACCAAGTTTCTTGCAAATCTCAACATTCGTTCTCATAGTATAGCCGTCAATTGCCACTTTCCGACCGTATTTTTCAGATAAGGCAATCAATTGTTGAATACGATGAATTAGGGAGCCAAAAGTTGCGGCAATTATTTTTCCTTTTGATTCAGCAAAAATTTTATCTAAATTTTCCATAATCACTCTTTCAGATAAGGAATGGCCTTCTTCTTCAGCACCTGTTGAGTCGGACATCAAAAGTAAAACTCCCTTTCTGGCAATAGAGCCGAGTTTATTGAAATCAGTAGGGGAATCATAAACAGGATCAGGATCAAATTTAAAATCAGAGGTGTGTACAATATTTCCAACAGGTGAATGAATTAAAAGTCCTAAGTTATCTGAGATATTGTGGTTTTGTTTGAAAAATTCCACAGTAAAGGGACCTAATCGAATTATATCTCCATCCTTTACTTCTTCAATTTGAAGTTTTTTCAGATGAGGAAAGTCTTGCTGTCTTCGGATGATTATTCCTTTGGTTAGGGGAGAAGCGAAAAGACGAGGATAGCGGAGTTTTTCAATCAAATAAGGGACAGCTCCTATATGATCATAATGACCGTGGGTAAAAACTACTCCTAGAATATCCTCATGTCTTCCTTTTAGGTAGTCAGTGTTTGGAATAATGTAGTCAATGCCCGGCATATCTTCCTCAGGTAGACGTAGACCCATATCAACAATTAAAACCTTCTTCTTATATTCAAAAAGAGTCATATTCCTACCTACTTCCCCTAATCCGCCCAAGGGAATGATCTTGATGAAAGTTTCAGTTGTCTTTTTAGTTTTTGGCATAGTAAGATATTAATTTAGAATACAAAATTGCGGAAATCGTCTATCGTTTATCATTACTCGCGGTCCGTTTCGTCTTACGTTAAACGTTTGACAATACGGGCTTCCACAAACGATAAACCCTTGACGATAACTCGAATTTTGTCTTTATGCTTTGGACTGACAGTGGTGCCCCCGGCAGGATTCGAACCTGCACGGCCTTGCGGCCTCTGGTTCCTGAGACCAGAGTGTCTACCAGTTCCACCACGGGGGCAGCTATCAATGATCAATGATAAATTATTTTTTCATTAATTTCTTAAATTCCTCAACCATTTTTACAGGAATTGGATCAACACCATAAGTTTTTGCAAGATAATAAGATACCCAATCAGATAGAAGAATTGAGTTAAATATTTTTTCTAAAAATGTTGCCCCTTGGAGCTTTATGATTTTTCCTTTAAGCCCTTGTTTTTTTAATATCTTTCCAGTTAAATCCATTCTTTTTTTATTTCTTAGGTGGTCTTTTTGATCTTTCAAAATGATAAAATAAAAATCTAAGTTTTGCGCTTTGCGCTTTGCGCTTTGCGCTTTAAATTTAGTAAATCCTACCATCTCATTATGATTTAACTCAGGAAAATAATTCCAAAAGGCAGGAATTTTTGTGTTTTCATTGAATTTAATCTTCCAAATACGTGCAAGATATTTCAACCTGTTTGAAGCATAAATGATAGGAACTTTTCCCTTAAGTGTTGTTGCTAAGGTTTTGCCCTCTCTTTCCAATTTCTCAGGCTTTAGTTTACTTTCTAAATCTATTAATTCTTTTTTAGGAGAGGAAGGAATTAATTTCAAGGTATCTAAAATTCCAACAAGCGCACCAAACAGATAACCTAATGCCATTCGGGGAGGATATCCTTTTTCAACCTGAACAAAAGGAAGAGAATATCTTTTTGCTAGTCTTTCCAATTGGCCATCCGAAGAAACTAAAACAATTTTTAATTTTCTTTTAAGAGCCTCTTTTGCACAGGAGATAGTTTCTTCGGTATTGCCTGAATAAGAGATGCAGATTATTAAGGTTTGTTCATCAACAGAAGAAGGAAGTGTATAATCTCTTTGAATAGTTAGAGGTAATTTTTCTTTGTACTCCTCAAGCACCATTGCAAGGAGATTGGCAGGCAAAGCAGACCCGCCCATCCCGCAAATACATACTTTTTTTGGTCTCGACTTGATATTAATATTTTTGGCTGCCCTAATGCCAATTTTAAATTGTTTTGGAAAGTCTAAAATTATTTCTCTCATGTAATAAGTAGTTTAATAGTTTGTTGTTAGTCGTTGTACGGCATCGATACCGGTATCGTCATACGGCATCGTTGTACGTCTTACGATTAACGATACGGGCATCGACGCCGTATAACGTACAACGATGTCTTCCCATGAATGTTCTTCTTTGACAACTTTTGCCTTGTTCTTTAAAATTACCTTTCTTTCCTAAAAGACCTCCTTGTATTAATATACCAATTTTGGATTTGAGAGAAACGCGCAGATGGGTTTGGAATGAGCCCTCCTTCAATGCCTTTTACTTTCTCTGAAACAAAATAAAGGTAATTTGGGTTACAAATGAAAATGGCAGGTAGGTCAGAGAGCAAAATCTCTTGAGCTTCCTCTAATAATTTTTTTCTTTGATCTTCTTCCATAGTTTCTCTTAATTCTTCAAGAATTTTATCCAATTTTTTATTTTGATAATCTACTAGATTAAGCCCGGGATATTTCCGCTGGGAGGAATGCCAAAAGGGAAACGGATCAGGAATAATTCCTAAAACTTGCCCAAATAATAATACCTGATAGTTTCTTTCTTTTATAATCTCCTGTTTTATTTTAGTAATTTCATAAATTTTTATTTCTGTCTCTATACCAAAAGAATCCAATTGATCTTTTATTTCTTCTGCTAGCGAAGTTAAAAGAGGGTTATCTGCCGTTGTGATTATTATTTTAAAGGGAATAATCTCTTCTGGCTTAACAATACAAACCTCATTTAGTTTTGCGCGTGTTGCAGGACCTACCCTTCCATTTCCTTTCTTGAGCCCCGCTGGTTCTAAAATATCCTCTTTATATTTTTCCTGAAACTTTATCACTGCCTCTTTTGTTTTCTTTCCAAAGTAACCCGTCACTTTGCCCTCAGGATATATATCTTCAAACTTAGCAAGACATCTCTGGAGATTTTCAACTTCCTTTCCTTTGGAGCCATAAACAAGAGTTTTTGTAAAATGCATTTTTTGAGCCTCTTTGACTTTTTGCCATTTACCATCTTGTTTTTTAAGACCTGCTTTCTCAAGGAGTTCTTGAGCTTTTTTGAGGTTAAAATTTTCCTGTTGAGGCAGCTTAAAATGGAAAATTGAAGGAAGAAAAGGTGAGCTTATAGATGTTCCATTTCCGGCAAGTACATCCTGGATAATTTTATCTTTATTGATAATTAGATTAAGAGCCTCTCTTATATTTTTTTGAGCAAAAAACTCATTCTGGTTAGGATTGAGAAAAAGAGCAAAGTATCTAGGGAGCGAAAAGGAATGTTTTTTATAAAAAGAGTCAAAATTTAA
>CAZUSK010000016.1:0-7468 GCA_964623345.1 uncultured Candidatus Saccharibacteria bacterium | reverse complement strand
TTGTACCCCGAGCGGAAGGCTCACGGGAAGGATATCAGACCTGACACTGCCGCCTAAGTTATACTGCCACAAAGAGGGGTGAAACCTAAAAATTGTGTAGCATGGCCCCCTTCAAGTTCGTACTGCACGATGAACAGTTGGTGGTTGCAATTGGCCGCCCGTACCTGGGGCAGGGGCTTCCTCCACCAGTCCTCTCGGTTCACTGCTTGAACGAATAGGTTCACCTCCGGGCAGTCTTGGGATGGGAAGTACCCCCTAGATCCAGTCTCATCCTGTCGATCCCAGCGTTGAGTCCTTCCACCACGTTGGTAGTATAAATATGGCGTCGGACTTCGTCTGGGTACCCCAGGAAGGGAAGCAATTCTCCTCACAGTCTTGGAGGCGCCTCCCGCAGCTAGGGTTTTTCTTGCTCCACCAGTTGGCACAAGGCGGCAAAGGGCACGGTCCCTTCCTCGTGATCCCGGGCCTGGCGGATTCGCAAAAGCAGCCGGCGAGCCTGCTTGTAGCAGCCTGCGACAGCTTCCGCTTGAAGTCTCGCGCAAGATGTAGGTGGCAAAGTGGTGCTCAGCGCAGGGAAACAGCTTTCTGATCACCTCCGACAGGCCCCGGAAGTCGTCGGTGACGGAGAGGAACACCCGATGTACCCCGTGGGGCACCAGGTCTTGGAGGACCTGAACTCAGAACGTCCCCTGCTCCCGGCCTTGGAGCACCCAGAACCCGAGGATGTGCTTGGTTCCCCCAGGTCAACGCCCACTGCTACAAACAACAACACATCGTGGGCCTTGCCGTCCTCAGTGCGGAGCTTTCCCCAGTACCCCTCGATGAAGATGGCGAACCAGTCTGAGGAGAGTGGTTGACTTTATGTAAAACTGGAGCTGCCCTCGGATGGGGGCCTTGGCGTCCTCTAGGGCATCCGGGAAGAATAAGGGGTTTAAGGCTTGAGGACGCACATCTAGGGCCTGGGAGTAACCGTCATCCAGCATGGCGATGAGCAATGTCCTTATCGACCCGCTTCCAGCGCAGGGTCGTGCTTTGCACAGGTGATTAACACAATATCCTTCGGGGTAAACGTTCATCCGCTGCTGCTCTCCCCGCTTATGGGAACTGTTGTCTGCTCCACCTCTTGACAAACGATGATATACTTTATATAATATAGCCGCTATGGGGAAGGCAAGTCCCAGGGCTAGCAAGGGTGGACTAGAGAAGCGAACGCTGGTTAACCAAGTATACGATTATTTGCGGGACTGCATTGTGAACCTCTCCTTGAGACCTGGGGAGCGGATCGACGTCAAGGGGCTTGCCCAGGAGCTTTCGGTAAGCCAAACTCCGATTCGCGAGGCCATTAACAAGCTTGTTGAGCAAGGGCTCGTTGAGGCAAAACCTTACATAGGATATTTTGTGGTACAACTCAGCCAGAGGGATATTCAAGAGTTATTTGACCTTCGGAAGTCGTTGGAGACTTTGGCACTAAGGTACGTTTACGAGAATGTTGATGAAGAAAAGCTTAAAGAACTTCTAAAGAGACTTGATGATCTTGAACAGCGTGGATTTCCGGTAAAGGATACTCAGAAATTCGATGAAGATTTTCATCTTGGGTTCTTGATCAGGGGTTCAGGTAACAGGTGGCTGGAGAAGTTCGCAAATGGGGTGATAGATCTCATCCATCTAACGACTCGCCTTTCGATAAACCCTGAAGTAGCCTGTGTAGAACATCGCAAGATTATAAAAGCGCTGATACGTGGTGATTTGAGGAAAGCCACTGTGGCATTAGACGCCCACATTGAGCGGTCGAAGTGCGATGCTATGTTAGGCCATAAAAAATGAGTAAGAAGGGAGGTGATATCCGACAGAAGGTGGTTTCCAATTTGGCGCACGATGGCGGAGGTGTGTAAGCAATGAAAGGAAAATGGCGGAGGTGAGCAAACAATGAAAGGAAAGTGCCTTTGGATGGTATGTTTAGCTCTTGTGTTTACACTGGGAATTTATGATTTGGCCGGTGCAAAGACGGTGCTTACCATACAGTCAGGCTATCCGGAGATAGCAGAAAACGTTTATAAAATAGCGGCTGCCGATTTCGAAAAGGAACACCCAGATGTTACCGTTAAAGTCGCTTATTACAACCTGCGTGATCATGAGCAAAAGCTGGCCATGCAGTTCGCTGCAGGTACACCGCCTGATGTGGTAGAGACTTCTACATATTTTATCGCAAAATTCTTGGCAGCTGGTATGTTACAGGAAGCCCCAGCGGACATCGTTGAGTACATAGAAAAGAATGTCATGCCATATGCAGCAAAATTTTACAAATATAATGGGAACATTTATGGAATGCCTTACTTCATCGGGATTATCGCTTTGTACTATAACAAAGACATGTTCATTGAAGCTGGCCTTGATCCTGACCGCCCTCCTCGTACTTGGGAAGAGTTGATCGGTTTTGCTTGTCGACTTGCTAAGTACGAAAAGGGACGGCTCGCGCGCAGTGGCATCAGCTTGAGGCTTTCTGGTGGCGGTTCCGGGGTGGCTGAGAAATGGTGGCCATTCCTTATCCAGGCTGGCGGGACAATTCTGGAGAAAACCGCCGATAGCAAATATCGCGCTGGCTTCTACAATCAAGCAGGGTTCGATGCACTGGATCTCTACATCAAGCTATTGCATTTGTATAAGGTGGACAGTTACGAAGTAAAGCATGATGCAGAGGCCTTCGCTTTGGAACAAACCGCAATGTTCGAACGTGGTGCATGGGTTACTGGATACCTTAAGGAACACAACCCCGACCTCAATTACGGTATAGCGCTTCTCCCACAGTACAAACAGCGAGGAACGGTAACGGCCAACTTTGGCTTCTACGTACCACAAGCTGCGAAGAACCCTGATCTGGCGTGGGAGTTCATCCGCTTCCTTCAAAGGCCAAAGTACCAACTGTTGATGCTGGAAAAATCAGGGTGGATCCCTGTTAGGAATGATGTAGATTACAGTGGTGTTTTGAAGGAAACCCCACAGCTTGCGACTTTCTTCGAGACCCCCGAAGATTATGTCGTGGAATCCTACACAGGCATCAGCCCAGAGAACGAGATCATGACCAAATTGGCCGCTCACTTGGTCAAGGCTTACAGACAAGCTAACCTCCTTGATAATCCTGAAGGCATTTGGAAAGTCTTGGAGCAGGCTGCTGCGGAAGTTAATGAGATCCTCAAGCGTGAGGGCCTCTACGGAGAGTAAAAATGGTAAGGGCCCAGGGGTTACCTGAAAATGGCCCTGGGCCCACTCTCTTGCACCTTCTATGATAAGGGCGTGTCGTTTTCGGAGCCTTAGCTTGGGCAAAGTCAATCGCACTCTCTTCGTGTTTTCTGTCGTTTTTTTCTTGTACTTCCTTTTCGGAATCCTGCGTTTGGCTCCCATTCTTCAGATGTTCCGCATTAGCTTCTACGACTTCGACCTCATAGGGCTAAGAAAGGAGTTCATCGGGTTCCGTAATTACATTGAGCTATTTCACGACACAAACTTTCACATTGCTTTAAGAAACACCCTCCTAGTGGTTGCGATTTCTGTGCCCACCACGGTAATATTGGCCTTTATCTTGGCTCTTTTTTACAACACCAAACTGCGACTACGATCTTTTTATCAGCTTATTTATTTTATTCCAGCAATTATGCCTACAGCAGCGGTCTCCTTGATATGGAGGTGGATGTATGACCCTGGCTATGGTTTGTTGAATTATGTACTTTCGTGGTTCGGGATACGCCCTGTCCCCTGGTTGGTGGACGAACGGATTGCCCTTTATTCTGTTATTATCCTATGGGTATGGAAATGGGTTGGTTACTATGCGATCTTATTCTTGGTGGGGTTGCAAAACATTCCGGAAATGTACAAGGATGCCGCTAAAGTAGACGGGGCTAACTGGTGGCAGTCGCTCCGCTATGTGACTCTTCCCCTTTTGAAGCCTGTCACGCTCTTTGTTCTCATCATTGCATCTACTTGGGCCTTCCGCATCTTCGTGCCTGTCTACATCCTGACTCTCGGTTCTCAAGGGGCTCCTGGAAATGCTGTACGGGTGATCGTTTATGATATGTATGAGAATTACTTTGTTTATGATAGAGTTGGTTATGCCTGTGCGGAAGGGTTTGTGCTCTTCCTTATCGTGGCTCTTTTTACTTTCTTACAACTTAAGCTGACTCGAGGTTCTGAAGCGGAGGGAGGTACATGAACTTCATAGAACGTTTCAAAAAGCTCGTGTTGTATTTGTTGCTGACTCTTGGAGCGGCCTTCATAGTGCTTCCCTTCATTTGGATGCTCTCAACAGCTTTTAAGCCACCTCAGGAGGTTCTTTCCCTAAAGCCACATCTCATTCCAGCGCATCCCACACTCGATAATTTCATCACCGTTTTTACTAAAGCACCTTTTGGAAGATTTATCCTTAACAGCACAATCATTGCCGTTCTTTCGACTATAAGTATTGTGTTGACATCAAGCCTAGGAGGGTTCGTTTTTGCCAAATACAGATTTATAGGAAGAAACTTTCTCTTCTGGACATTGATATCCACAATCATGATTCCTCCTCAGGTCTTCGTGTTTCCTCTTTACCTTTTCATGCGGGATTTAGGCCTAGTTGATACTTACTTAGGGATTCTGGCGCCATCGTTAATTATGGGTTTTGGTCTTTTCCTTATGAGACAGACAATCTCTACCATCCCAGATGAGCTGTTGGATTCAGCGAGAATTGATGGTTGTTCAGAGTTCAGAATTTATTGGAATATTATCGTGCCTGTTATAAAGAACGCAATGGGAGCCCTTGGCATCTATGCCTTTATCACATCTTGGGGTTACCTGCTATGGCCTCTCATTATCACGAACTCCGAAGAGTTATTCACAGTTCCCCTTGGGCTTGCTGTTTTCCAAAAACGTTTCACGGTTGAGTACGGGCCAATGATGGCTGCCTGTACCATTGCAACTTTACCTCTCTTTCTTGCCTTTGCAATCTTTAGAAGGCGAATTGTAGAGAGTTTTGTCCTCAGCGGTTTGAAGGGGTGACCAATGAATATAGACGCTTCCGCATTGAAATGTCCTTTTCAGAAGGGAGCTAATATAGGATTATACGAGGAGCCCGGGAAAATTGGTCACGAATACGTTCACATCACCACGACCACGGACTTTGAGATGGAGGAGAGGGTGACTTCCGTAGCTACAGGCATCCGAGGACCAGCAGGGGGATCCTCCACAGATAGTGCTCAAGCTAGCAGTGACCAAAGCGGTGACCTTGGTAAGGTGCTAGGCCTGGCCAGGAAGCGCTTGCGATGCCAATGTGATGGAAAAGTACAAAGCGGCCTGGTCGGATGGGAGTTGAACCAACTAGTGCGGGAGGCATTGCGGCTTGGGGGCCGCTACCGGGTGGAGGACCTTGGGATCGAACTAAAAAAGGGATTTGAGCTGTGCCAGTACGTGTTGGTATGGAACTCTAGGGAGGTAGCCTCAAGACTGAACAAGGTGGGAGCAGATTCGTGTGAAGCTCAAAGTGGAACTTGCTCAACTCAGACGAAAGGAGCACACCGAAGCGGTGTGCCTCCTCAAGACAGGAGGTATGTGCAGCCGCTTACCGTTGGGGAACTGGTAATCGATCGGGCCAAAGTGTGCTTTCTTTCTACCACCGATCCCAACCTGCCAGCCAAAGAGATCGCACCTGGATGCAAGCAGCTGATGGACAAGCATTCCAAGCCCTTAAGGATGTACTAGAAAGGAGTGAAGGAGATGGAATACAAACCATTGGTACTCTCAGGGAATAACTGGATGGAGATCTGCTCGAAAGATTATTGGGAATTCATCAACACCGTGGTCTTTGAGGCAGGAATACGTCTCCTGCTAGAAAGGCATCGTAGGAGACCAAACTTCCCCTTTCCTGACACAAAATTCAACCCTAATACCGGGATCGATTTGCCGAAGAGTAGCTATAGTGTTCTCTATCCGTGGTTTTTTGGACGAGGCGCTGAAGCCTGCGCAGCGCATTTGGCAATTCTGGAGGCACTTTCTGGACTGAGAGACGTAAGAAGGGAAGCTCAGGAATTGCTTAACTCTTTTATTAAGGCATCGACGGACGCGATATTGAAAACCATCGACCGTAACAAAGGACGGTGTCCCTTTAGAGTGAATACGAACTTTCAAGCGATCGATCACTCCGGTAAGGCTATCCAAGTGGATCCTTCAGTTCGTAGTCCAGCGGATCTATTCTGCGCGAAAGGCCTGTTGGTTAGCAAGGAGAGCGATAAGGTTGCAGTGGGTAAACGCATGTTTTGGGAGTTCGTCGAGATTGCACTCGATTCAGGCTATCAATCTGAGTATATAGATGAATCCACGGAGCTTCTCAGCCATGTTCCATATATGCTGGCACTGGGTGCTATACGCTATTTAATAACACTTGAGAGCGATAGAGACCTGTATGATTATGCTAAACTTGTTGCCACTATTATTACCACCGTGCTTAAGAGGCATTACGATGCGGAAACGCATGTATTCTCTGAATATGTATTAAAGACAACTCACCAACGCTTATCATACTTAAATCCTGGACATGCTATTGAATTTGCAGGTTTGGGTTTACAGGCCATTGAAGCTATTGAAGAGGCGGCATCATCCTTATCTTCTGATATCAGTGCTACCTTTGAGGAAGCTAAATTTACACTGCCGAAGATATTAATAAACAGTTTTCAATTCGGATATAACGCGCTACATCATGGAATATTTCAAGCAGTGGATACTAGAACAAAGGAAATACTTGACGAGAACATGCCTTGGTGGAACTTGCCGGAGACCTTGCGGGCTGCTACCCGTGCAGCAGTTGTCATAGACGATGCAGTGCTTAAACGAAGACTTCTTGATATTATTGCAAAATGCCATAATGATTATTTTACTTATTATATAAACCCGCAATTAATGTATTTTCCCTTTAGGACTCGAAATGGGAAAACCGGTTGTGTTGTTGACGTAATGCCTGCAGTCCCAGAAGCTGACCCATTGTATCATTCTAACCTCTCTTTTATCGATATGCAGGATGTTTGTTTAAAAGTTTTATGTCCGAAGGAGGTGAATAATCACCGATAGGAGGCTACCATGAAAACACGAAGGGAAATAATGTTGGATACCCTTTCAAACCGAAGCGTGGATGTGGTACCACAACAAGTTGTTTTTCATGACATTAATGCGCTAAAACTGGTGGCCAAACGTAGACACAGAAGTGTATTGAGTGACATTCTCGAGTGGCTTGAGCTTTTAGATGACTTCATGGTGGATGTCACTCCAGTCCATTTGCATGAGTCATCATGGCTGAAGGAAGTCGAAACACTTTCACGGATTGAACTAGAACATTCCTGCACGGGTGGAGGGGTATTAAGGACCCAAGTAATTGATGAAACCGAAGAGCACCTTATTTTCCAATTCGAAAACGGGGCACGCTGGCGAATAAACAAACGCCCATTTCGAC
>CAZUSK010000015.1:0-7539 GCA_964623345.1 uncultured Candidatus Saccharibacteria bacterium | reverse complement strand
CAAAGAATTCCCCGAGGCGAATTTCTACATCCAAAAGAAGGGCAAATTGTTAAAGGTAAAATCAAAATTCAATTTAAGATAGAAAAAATTCAAACCATTGAGTTTTACATTAGAAGACCAGAATCGTTGGTAGAGACGTATTTAGGAAGAGGAGAACTAAGAGGAAATGAAATATGGGAATTTGAGTGGGATTCCACCCAAACCCCAAACGGAGCATATTTTCTTATATCAAAAATCACAAGTGAATATGGTAGTTACGAAGGTGTTACAATTTTAATTGAAGTGCAAAACGAACCAAAAAGAGAAAGAAGAGAGATTCAGGAATTAGCTCAAAACGTACAACAACATCAAGAGACAATTCGAGAAGAGGAAAGCCGGGTAGAAGAAGAGATGGAAGAAATGGCAGAGGAGATACAAGAGCAGGTAGAAGAGATGACTCAGGAACTTGCAGAAATTGTAGAGGAAGCCGTGGAGGAAGATAAAAAAGAAGAGGTAAAAGCAGAAGTAGAGGAGAAAAAGGAAGAGGTTAAAGAGAGAGTCGAAGAAAAACTTCAAAAAGCAATCGAGACAAAAGATGATAAAGAAAGGCATAAAGTTAAAGAGGAAATTAAAAAAACTTTAGAAGAGATCGCAAAGCCAGCTATTGAGAAGGTGAAGCCGGAAAAGAAACATGAGGTTGTAAACTTAAGCTCAGAATTAAAACAAACCGTAGAACAGACTCTCAAGAAAGTTGATGAGTTAGCAAAAAAGAAGCAGCTGGTGGAGATTAAAAAAGAAGAATTGTTCAACAAGGATTCAGATAAAGATAATGTTCCGGATTTTGAAGAACTCAGATTAGGAACCGATCCATTCAACCCTGATACTGACAACGACGGTTTTCTTGATGGGTCTGAAATTAAGCTTGGGTTTGATCCCCTTAAGCCATCACCAGCAGACAAAATTAAATATCAAGAGCCCGAAAAAGTGAAAGTTAAAATTTCAGAACATCTTAAAGTTGAGAAAGTAGAAATAACTACTCAAGAAGAAAAGAAAGTTTTAGTAATTCGGGGTAAAGCTCTGCCTAATACATTTGTAACGGTCTATATTTATTCTTTACCTATTATTGTTATTACTAAAGCTGATAGTAATGGGAATTGGGAGTATGTCTTAGATAAACCATTAGTTGATGGGCAGCACAAAATTTATGTAGCTGTGACTAACAATAAAGGTGAGATTGAAGAAGCCTCAGAACCTTTTGTTTTTGCTAAAACTGGAGATAAAATAATAAGACTGATTGAGCCGGCCAAAGATAAGGTATTGTCTCCGGCGCAGATATTGCAGAGAAGTTTTGCAGTCCTGATAGCAGGAATTGTTTTATTTGCTTTGGGTTTAGCTTTAACAATTATTGGGCTTCTTTTGAGAAGTAAAAAATTCCCCAAATGAAGTTTTTTAGAAGAGTTTTCAGATTTATAAGACAATATCCGGGAATCTTGTATTCCTTTCTTTTAATTGTGCTTCTGCCTTGGATTCTTTATTATAATACATTGCTTTCAGCAAGATCTTTCCAGAATAATATAGATTATACTATTCAATCCAAAGCTTTACTCGTTGAGAATGTTTTAAAAAATTTTTTCGCCTCTTATATAAATAGGCCTCAATATATACAAAAACAGATAGAGGTTATTACAGAAGAAAATCCAGAAATTCAAGATTTAAGAGTTCTTTTAAAAGAAGGAGATGAGTTTCGGATTGTAGCTTCGCAAGACCCAAAAGAAATAGGAGCAAAGACAAAAGAGCCCTCGATTGTGCTCGCTTTTTCGCAAGAACAGACGATTGCTAATTTAGTAAGTAAAGACAAACAAAGATTTTGGAATGTTATTACCCCTATTTACGAGAAAGATACAGGAAAAAAGATAGGGCTTGTATCTTTAGCCCTTTCATTGCAGGAAAGTGACAGGTTAATTACCAAAACAATTACTCGCGCCTATATTATTGTTGTCATCTCTATAATTTTAACATTATTTTTAGTCTTTCAGCATACAAGATTGTTTGGTTATGTTGCTCTAAGTAAAAAGTTAAAAGAAATTGATAAAATGAAAGATGATTTTATAAGAATGGCAACCCATGAATTACAAACACCTATTGTAAATATTAAAGGCTACCTTCAAGTGTTAGAAGAGGAAATTAAAGATAAATTATCAAGAGAGCAAAAAGAGTTCTTTGAGCGAATCAAAATTTCGGCTAAAAACTTAAGTGATTTAATGTATGATATTTTAGAAGTTTCCAGGATAGAGCAGGGGAGGTTAGATTTCACTCCTCAAGAAGTTTATCCGCCAAATATAATTAGAGAGACAATTCAGGAATTTAAGATGAAAGCTGAGGAAAAAGGGATTAAATTATTAGGCGAGTTAACAGATTTGCCCCAATACTATATTAAAGTTAACCCAAATAGATTTAGGCAAATATTGAAAAATTTAATTGAAAACGCAATTAAATACACATTCAAGGGGCATATCTTAATTAGGACAGAAGTGATACCTGAAAAACAAAGATATATTATTGAAGTGAGTGATACAGGTATTGGTATCTCAGCAGAGCATCAAAAAAGACTCTTTGAAAAATTCTATCGAGTTAAAACAAGAGAAACCGCTGACATTCCTGGGACAGGTTTGGGACTCTGGATCACAAAACAATTATGCGAGAAAATGGGTGGTAAAATTTTTGTAGAGAGTATAAAAGGAAGAGGAACAAAATTTACCCTCATTTTTCCCTTGTATAAAAAACCTTCAAAATAATTTAAAATTCCAGACAAAATCTTCCTTACTCAATTCACAAAGACTTGATTTTTTAAAAGGGAGGTGTTAATATTGTGAAAACTTTATGGAAAATGTTTTTTTTACAATATTTTTTATTTTAACAATTGGAGGAATAGCTCTAATACTTTATTTACTTCTAAAAAAGAGAGAGCCAAAATCAGATGCACTTTTGTTGCTTCAGCAGCAGTTAAATCAAATTACCCAGATTTTGGATAACAAATTATCTGAATCAAGTAAAATTCTCCAGGCACAATTTGGAGAGAGCGCTAAAATTATAAAAGAGGTTACGGAAAAACTTACAAAACTTGATGAGACAAATAAACAAGTTGTTAATTTTGCCCAGCAATTACAGTCATTGGAAAAGATTTTGACAAACCCAAAACAAAGAGGAATTTTAGGAGAGTATTACCTTGAAGAGCTTTTGAAAAATGTTTTCCCGCCGGGACAATATCAACTTCAATATGAATTTAAAGACGGCCAAAAAGTAGATGCAGTAATTTTCTTAAAAGATAATAAGATGATACCTATAGATTCAAAATTCTCTTTGGAAAATTATAATCGAATCCTTGATGAAGATGATCCAGAGAGAAGAAAAGAATTAGAAAGAGCCTTTAAACAAGATTTGAAAGCAAGGATTGATGAGACAGCAAAATATATAAGGCCTCAGGAGGGAACATTAGATTTTGCTTTTATGTTTATTCCATCTGAAGCAGTATATTATGATCTGCTGGTAAATAAGATAGGGGCTATCAAAAGTAATACAAGAGACTTGGTTGAGTATGCAGTCAGAGAAAAACATGTTCATATTGTCTCTCCAACCTCTTTCTATGCATATTTACAAACCATCCTTCAAGGTTTGAGAGCAATGCAAATAGAAGAATCTGCAAAAGAAATTCGGAAAAGAGTAGAGATGCTCTCGCGTCACATTGTGGCATATCAAGAATATATGCAAAAATTAGGATCTCATCTTTCAATGGCGGTCTCGAGTTATAATAAGGCTTATCAAGAATTTGGAAAAATAGGAAAAGACATTTCAAAAATTACAGGGGAGAGTTCAGAAATTGAAATAAAACAATTAACAAAACCACAAGAGGAAGAATAAAAATATGTTGGCAGTAATAAAAACCGGAGGAAAGCAATATATTGTTAAAAAAGGAGATAAAATAAAAATTGAAAAACTAAAAGAAGCTCAAGGTCAAGAAGTTGTCTTTGACCAAGTTTTGTTAGTTGAAAAGGCAAAGAAAGTTAAAATTGGCACTCCTTTTGTTGAGGGAGCAAAGGTAACAGGTAAGGTGTTGGAGCATGGCAAAGGAGAAAAAATTATTGTTTTTAAATATAAGCCAAAGAAACGCTATAGAAAAAAACAAGGGCATCGTCAGCCCTATACAAAAGTTGAAATTACAAAAATTGAGGCTTAAATTAGCCACTTATTAAATCTTCTTCTGGTTCTCTCTTTTCTAAATTTCTAAAAGTAGCTCTTGACTCATCAAAGAAAAGCTCGATTTTACCTACCGGGCCATTTCTGTGTTTAGCCACAATTATGTCTGCGATATTTTTTCTTATAGTGTCAGGATTATACTTATCTTCTCGATAAATAAACAACACCACGTCCGCATCTTGCTCAATCGAGTTGTGGACTAAAATATCATTTGCTACAAAATTATGATCTCCTTCCACAGTAGCATCAAAAACTTCCTCAATTCCTAACGGCTTTATAGCTACTATTTCATCCCAAAAAATATCTGAAGTTGCTAAGTTATAGATTTGGGAAGAAGGCAAAACTTGGAAGATTGTAAGCATTCTTGTTCGTGAAATTCCGTTTTTGAAAAGAGATGCGCCACAGTATGCGCATCCAATACCTTTTGAGAATTCCCGCCAGCTAATACCATATTCTTCTTTGATAGGAGAAATAATTACCTTCCAACTAAGAGCAGGAATGATGTCTAAATTAGGATTTGATTCTATTTCTTTTACTTTTTCAATCATTTTAGGAATTTCTCTTTTTCTTTCATCAGCAATTCCTACTTTTTCTAAAAATCGCATCATATTTTCTTTATCTTGAATAACCACTTGGTACATAGTTCTGTATTTGAGTGATTTTATCTCAGTTAATTTGCTATTAATTCCTAATCTTAGAAGAAGACTTTGAACTTGTAATGCCATTTGAATGCTGGAGGTACTAAAGTAAATAGAAGGTTTCGGAATGCGGCCTTGTTGTTTCTGCCAGCTTAAATTTCCATCTGTACTCCATAAATGCTTAAGGAACAATGCAATTTTTGGCTCCGAACATTGAAAGACTAATTCAGAAATTCGTTTCTCCCAAGAATGCGCAAGAGGTATTTGTAGTTTTTGCACAAACCAGTTTGTAATAGGATGGTGCTTGCCGCGAGTTAACCTATAGGGGCTGGGCAAGTATAAATGATACCAATTCTTTTGTTTAATAATTCTGCCTTTAATGTGGAACAATGTTTGAGCTATTTTTTGTACAAGTTTGATTTTCTCGATATCGGCACTTGTATAATGAAACGGTTGTCGTGGCAAGATACAACCATCACCCAAAAGATGGGCCAAAAGAATAAGTTCTTCATTGCTTAGAGGATTGGAAGGTTTTTTAATTTTGAGCTGGCGCGGTACAGCAATATGTTCATTCAGCTTCAGTTGGTCTAACCGTTTCCACCCCTCTATTGTCAAAAAAGGATGGTTCGCACTCGCTTTTATTCTTCTACCAGATCTTGTTCGCAACTCGAAAACTCTTTTTTTGCCAGAAGGAAATGCTTTTATCAGCTTTCTTTTCTGTAGTTTCAAATTTTTATCTATAGCAAAAATTTCAATAGGCTCCTGTGTTTTTCGTTCTGCTAATTTTTTAATTGGAACTCTCTCTCCTGTGTCTGCTCTTACAATTAGAGTATCTCCTGTAAGACATCCGCTTTCTCTTAAATCAGATAATCTAGGGATTGGAGGTGTTCTTTGTTCAACTGCTCTTGATAACTGTGATAATGCTAAAACCGGCACATTTAATTCCCTTGCCAAACTTTTTAAAGCGCGGGAGACTTCTGTCATCTGTTGCACCATACTTGCTTTGGAGTTTCTGGGTTCAATTAGCTGAAGATAATCAATAATCAAAAGAGCAAGTCCGTGTTCTGCCTGAAGTCTTCTTGCCATTGCCCTCATTTGTAAAACATTGGAAGTTGCAGCATCATCTATAAAAATTGGAGCTTCAGATAAAATTCCCAAGGCCTGTTGAATTCTTGCAAAATCATTATTTTCTCCTTCAGAAGATAAGTAACCAGTTCTTAAACGCCACAGATCAACATTTGCCTGTGAGGCAATAAGTCTGTCCACAATTTGGTCCTTTGACATTTCTAAACTAAAAATGCCAACGGGCATTTTATGGTTTACCGCCACATTGGCAGCAATATTTAAAGCAAGAGAACTTTTCCCAATAGAAGGACGGGAGGCCAAAATTATTAAATCTGATTTTTGAAAACCAGATAAAAGATTATCTAAATCTATAAAACCTGTTGGTACACCTCTAATTGCTCCTTTATATTTTGAAATTCTATCAATTCTTTCAAATGCCTCCTCTAATTCTTCTTTTAAGGGAACAAATCGCTGTGTGAGAGATTTTTGGGCGATACTAAATATTCTTTTCTCAGCCTTATCTAGTAAAACATCTATATCTTCACTTTCGTTATATCCAAGTTGCGCTATCTCATATGAGGCTTCAATTAAATCTCTAAGAATTCTTTTTCTTTGGACGATTTTTGCATAATTTAAGACATGTAAAGCATTAGGGACAGAGTTTGCAAGCTCTGTTAAATAACTATTTCCGCCAATTTCCTCTAAAATACCTTTTTCTTTTAGGCGATTTGAGACAGCCAATAAATCTACCTCCTCTCCTCTTTCAAATAAATCGCAAATAGCTTCATAAATTTGTTGGTGTTGTTTTTTATAAAAATCCCTTGGCTCTAAGTAATCAACAACTTTTGTGATGGCATTTTTATCAATTATGAGACATCCCAAAAGAGATTTCTCAGCCTCAATGTTTTGAGGAGGTAATTTTTGAGTAGGCCCGCCTGCATCGCTATGCGTAGCATTGCGGGCAGGAATTTGGTTGTTTTGAGCCTCTTCCATCAAGTTTATTTTACAAAAAGAAAAAGATTTGGCAAGCCCGATTATCAAATTGTCAATTTTCTTATTTTAGGGCCACTTGGGGTATCTTGAATTTCATAACCAAGATCTTCAACTTCCTTTCTAATTCTATCCGCTTCTTCCCATTTTTTCTGTTTTCTTAGTTTTTCTCTTTTCTCAACTAATTTTTGAACATTCTTAGGAATTCTTATTTTCTCTTTTTTAAAGATAAACCCAAAAACTTTATCAATTGATTTAAGAAAATCTAAAATTTGTTGAGTTTCCTTTCTTGTAATTTGATCTTTATCCAACATTGAATTTACCTTCTTTATAAGTTCAAAAATAACCGCGATTGCCTTTGGCGTATTAAAATCATCATCCATCGCCCCTTCAAATTCATTTTTAAATTTATCAATTTTGAATTTTGAACTGTAATTTTTAATTTTTAATTTTACATTTTGAACTTTTTCTACAAACTCATCTATCCTTTCAAGCTCATTTTGAGCTTGTAGAATTGCTTTTTCTGAATAATCAATAGGCGATCGATAATGAGACTTTAAAATAAAATATCTCAAAACTCTGGCAGAATGCTTATTTAAAAATTCTCTGATAG
>CAZUSK010000014.1:0-8153 GCA_964623345.1 uncultured Candidatus Saccharibacteria bacterium | reverse complement strand
TTACATATTTTTGTAAAAGAGCCCAAGCTTACAACTTGCCCTAAGTGTAAAAAACCAGTATTGGCACATACTGTTTGTTTAAATTGTGGTTATTATAAGGGAAAGATGGTTATTGACGTTTTTAAAAAATTAAGTAAAAAAGAGAAAAAGAAAAAGGAGAAAGAGTTGAAAGAAGCAGAGAAAGCGCCAAAGAAAGAATTAAGCATGGAAGAACTTTCAAGAAAATAAATTTTTAATTTTTAATTGAAGTTATGGGTTCAAGACATCTTGCAAGAAGTATTGCACTTCAATCCTTATACGAGTGGGATTTTTATGGAAAAAATCCTCAGGATTTGGAGAGGATCGTTGAGAAGAATATTAAAGAATTTGGAAGTGGTTTGGAAGAGGTAGATTTTATTAGAAGATTAACCTCCGGGGTGAAAGAACATCTTACTCATTTAGATAAGATTATTGAAAAGACAGCACCCGAGTGGCCAATTGACCAAATATCTATGGTAGATAGAAATGTGTTAAGATTAGGGCTTTATGAGCTATTATATGCAGATAAAAAAGAAGTACCACCAAAAGTAGCAATTAATGAAGCAATAGAGTTGGCTAAGGCTTTTGGAGGCGAGTCATCTGGTAGATTTATAAATGGAGTTTTGGGAACGGTATATAAACAACTTCAAGAAAAAGAAAAAGAACAAAATGCCTAAATTTGAGGATTTAGAAAATCAATTAGGAATTCAATTTCAAAATCAAGAGCTTTTAATTCAAGCTTTCTGTCACCGTTCTTATTTAAATGAGCATCCGGACTTTTTATTGCCTCACAACGAGAGACTTGAATTTCTAGGAGATGCAGTTATTGAGCTTGTGGTTACAGAATATCTTTTTTTGGAGTTTCCGGAGAAAGAAGAAGGGATATTAACCTGCTGGAGAGCTGCTTTGGTAAACTCAAAGACTTTATCAAAAATTGCAGAGGAGCTTGATTTTGGTAAATATTTGCTTCTGTCAAAAGGTGAGGCAAAAGAGGCAGAGAAGAAAGGAAAATCGTATTTAGAGATTCTTGCAAATACTTTTGAAGCATTTGTTGGCGCACTTTATTTAGATAAGGGTTATAAGGCTTGCAAAAACTTCCTTTACAAACATCTTATTAAAGAGTTGCCAGCGATTATAAAAAATAAGTCATTTATTGATGCAAAGAGCCGGTTTCAAGAGATTGCCCAAGAAAAGTTAAAGGTTACACCTACATATAAAATTTTAAAAGAATGGGGACCAGATCATAATAAGCATTTTATTGCAGGTGTTTATTTGGAGGAGGAGTTGGTTGCTAAAGGCCAGGGTTCTTCAAAGCAGGAAGCAGAGGAGGAAGCAGCAAAAAAAGCCCTTAAGAAGAAAGGGTGGGAGTAATAAAAACTCAAAGCGCAAAGCTCAAAACTCAAAGCTACAACTTAAAGCTCAAAACTAATGAAGTTTCAACAAAGGAAAAAATTAAATAATAAAAAAATTAAACATATTCAGCTTTGACTTTTGCGCTTTGACTTTTGAGCTTATTTATCATGCTTACTATCAGATTCTTGCGACAAGGAAAAAAACATCAGCCATTCTTTAAGATTGTTGTTATTGACAAAAGGAGATCTCCAAAAAGCGGAAAGTTCGTTGAGGAGGTTGGTTTTTATAATCCTTTAACAAAGGAAAAAAGATTAAACAAAGAGAGGATTTTATATTGGTTATCAAAAGGCGTAACAACTTCTGATTCAGTTCATAATCTTCTTGTTAAAGAAGGAATTATTAAAGGTAAGAAAATACCTGTTCATTCTGTAAAGAAACAAAAGGAAGAACTACCGAGCGAACCAGCCGCTGAGTCGCCAAGTGAACAGACTACTGAATCACCAACTGAGCAAAAAACCGAAGCATCAAGCGAACAAGTAACTGAATCATCAAGTGAGAAAGTGACTGAGTGATTGAGTTATCGAGTTATCAAGTTATTGAGTTATTGAGTGGTTGAGGGATTAGAGTTAATTTGCTAATTAACCAACTAGCCAATTAGCCAAATAGTCAAATTACCAATCGATCAAGCAGGGGGTTGACAGATTAAGTTCTTAGGTGTAGAATTAAAGTATACATTTGGACATAGAAAGGTCGAATTGTTTAATTTAAAGAATTAATAGGATAAGCATTGATAGAGACATCATGGCTGAAAAGAAACCAGATCAGGAATTTCTTGAGTTCGTTGTTAAATCCTTAGTTGATCATCCCGAAGACGTAAAGATTGACAGAACAGTTGATGAGATGGGAGTCTTGCTTACCCTTCAAGTGAATAAAGATGATATGGGTCAGTTAATTGGTAAGCAAGGCTCTACCATCAGAGCAATTAGGACTCTGCTCCGAATAATCGGGCTTAAAAATCATGCCCGAGTGAACCTCAAGATTGAGGAACCTGTCGGAGCGGGAAGTGCTACATCAACCTCAGAGACAGAAGAACTCAAGATATAAGATTTAAAATAAAAGAAAAGAGCAGGCCTCCGCTCAGCGGAGGCCTGCTCTTTTTACTAAAAAGAAAACAAGAGGTAAAATAAAATAAATGGCTGAGTTATCAAGTTATCAAGTTATTGAGTTATTGAGTGGTTGAGTAGATAAAAATTAATGAATAAATAATTATGCTAAGATTTGATATTCTTACATTATTTCCCGAAGCATTTTCTGGATATTTCTCACAAAGTATTCTCAAAAAAGCTCAGGAGCAAAAACTGATTAAAATTAACATTTACAACTTAAGAGATTTTGCAACAGATAAACATAAGACTGTTGATGATCGTCCCTATGGTGGAGGAGCAGGAATGATTTTAAAAATAGAGCCTATATTTAGAGGACTTGTATACATCTTAAGAAAGACAAAAAACATCAAAGAAAAAGAAAGAAAAATTATTCTTCTTTCACCCAAAGGAAAACTATTTAATCAAGCACTCGCAAAGAAGCTTGCGAAATTAAAGCAAATAATTTTAATTTGCGGACATTATGAAGGAGTAGATGAAAGAGTAAAAAAATTTATAGATTTAGAAATTTCGGTTGGAAAATATGTTTTAACTGGAGGAGAGCTACCCGCAATGATAATTGTTGATGCAACCTCCCGTCTTGTTGAAGGAGTAATAAAAAAAGAGTCACTTGAGGAAGAAACATTTTCAAAAAGTTTAGATTATTTAGAATATCCTCAATATACAAGACCAGAGGTTTTTGATCCTAAAAAAATAATAAAGACAACCAAAGGACTGCCAAAAAAATTTCAAAAACTACATCCTCAAAGAGTGCCAAAGATTTTATTATCAGGCCATCATCAAAAAATAAAGGAGTGGAGAGAGAAACATTCAAAAGGGTTGAAGGATGACTAATATTTTGGTATAAAAACTAATGGCCACCTATCAAAGTTAATTTTTAGTTATAATTTATCATTGATAATCTTGGGCAGGTGGCGGAGTGGACAAACGCACAGGACTGTAAATCCTGCGGCCGAAAGGCCTTCGGGGGTTCGAATCCCTCCCTGCCCACAAAAATTATAAATTATCAATGATAACTGATCATTTATCAATGATAATTGACAACCAAAGCCGGAGTAGCTCAGTGGTAGAGCATCCCCATGGTAAGGGGAAGGTCGTGGGTTCAATCCCCACCTCCGGCTCTCTTAGTGAGTAGTGAGTAGTGAGTAGTGGGTAGTGGGTAGTAAATGGAATAATTAATCTACAACTTTTTTAAGAAATATGGCAAAAAAGAAAAAACCATTTGTGAAGTTAAAATGTTCTGAGTGCGGTCAGGTGAATTATTATACTCACAAATCTCAGAGATCAAGAACTTTAGGCAAAAAACTTGCCCTTAAGAAATTTTGTAAGAGATGTAGAAAACACACAAAACATACTGAAGTTAAAAAATAGATTTAGTTCATTATAAATTACTATTCACTATTCACCATAAACTACTCACTAATTGGTAGGGGCGTAGCTCTAATTGGCTAGAGCGCGGGTCTCCAAAACCCGAGGTTGTGGGTTCGAATCCCACCGCCCCTGCATCTTTGCGAGAAAACAACCTCAACCTTCCAACCTGTTATTTTATTTTTTACTCAGACTTTCTTTTTTATGTATGAGTCATACTCAATTAATAAACGAGTTAATTCAGGGTGGTTGGCTAAAAACTCCTCGAATAATTGAAGCATTCAAAGAAATAAGACGAGAAGATTTTTTGCCAGAAGATTTAAAAAACTTAGCATATTTAAATGAAGCTTTACCTATCGGATATGGTCAGACTATTTCGCAACCTTTAGTGGTTGCTTTTATGTTAGAAAAATTAGAGCCAAAAGAAGGAGAGAAAGTCTTAGATATTGGCTCTGGTTCTGGCTGGACAACAGCCCTCTTGGCTTACATAGTAAGCAAAGAACCAAGAACCAAGAACCAAGAACCTAATAAGAACCAAGAACCAAGATCCAATGACCATAAAGGAAAAGTGATAGCGATTGAGGTTGTTCCAGAACTTGTTGAGTTTGGGAAGAATAATGTGGCAAAATATAACTATATTGAGAAAGGAATAGTTCAATTTGTCTGCGCTGATGGTACAAAAGGTTACCCAAAAGAAGCCCCTTATGATAAAATTTTATGTTCTGCTTCTGCAAAGACTCTGCCAGAAGCTTGGAAAAGGCAGCTCAAAATAGGGGGCAAAATAGTGACGCCCATTGGAACATCAATTTGGGTATTTGAGAAAGTAAAAGAAGACGAATTTTTATCACAAGAATTTCCCGGCTTTGTTTTTGTGCCTTTGATAGAGAAATAAAAAGCTAAAAGATGAAAAAAATTGAAATAACAGCAATCTTAATCATCTTTCTTTTTATTTTTGGAGCAATCTCGCTTTTTTATTTTTTTCTACCAGTTTCACAGGAGCAAACTGAAAAAGTATTTGAGATTAAAAAAGGGGAGAGTATTTTTGAAATTGCCAAACATTTGGAGGAAGAAGGTTTTATTAAAAATAGATACCTATTTGTAGGCCTCGCTGTTTTAAGAGGAAAAGAAAGGCAACTTAAAGCTGCCAAATACATTCTCTCTCCTTCAATGACCCCGCAAGAAATCTTAGACATTTTAAGTAAAGGAAAAGCCCCCGTTGTTAAAATTACTATACCTGAAGGTTGGACCTTAAAAGAGATAGCCCAATATTTAGAAGAGAAAAATCTCTGTCAAAAAGAAGAGTTTTTTGAAATTGTAGGTTGGCCAGGGGTTGATTATTCAAAAGAAGAAAACCTTCCTCAACCACAAGATTTCTCCAACAAATTTCCCCTTTTAAAAGACAAACCTAAAAATGTTAGTCTGGAGGGCTATCTTTTTCCTGATACTTATTTTGTGAAAAGAACTGCAACTTGCCAGGAAATTGTAGAGATGTTTTTGGAAAATTTCTCAAAGAAGCTCACCCAAGATTTGCAAGAAGAAATAAAAAAACAGAAAAAAACAGTCTTTGAGATTATCACTATGGCCTCGCTGTTGGAAAAAGAAGTTAAGACAAAAGAAGACAAGGAGATTGTTGCTGGAATTTTATGGAAAAGGAAAAAAGCAGGAATTCCGCTTCAAGTAGATGCAACAATTACTTATATTACAGGAAGAAAAACCACAAAAATTACTTTTGAGGAATTGCAAATTGATTCACCTTATAACACCTATAAATATTTAGGATTGCCTTTGGGGCCAATTTCAAATCCCGGGATGGAGAGTATTTTAGCAGCTATTTATCCCAAACAATCAAATTATTGGTATTATCTTTCAACTCCAGAGGGAGAAACTATTTTTAGCAAAACTCTTTATGAACACAACAAAAACAAAGCAAAGTATCTACACTAATTGTTGGAGAAAAAATTTTTTGTTACAATAACATAATGTTAATTAACTATTTCTATGGTTCACCTTAAAAAAAGAAGATTCCTCTTTTTCGTTTTTGCTTTGATTTTCCTTCTTTTTTTAGGGGGGATTGTTTTTTACTTTTTCTTCCTTAAACCTTCACCAAAAGTTGAATATCAAGAAACTTTTCGGCTTGTGCCAGAGAAGGTATCTCAGTCTGCCCCAATAAGAATCTCTCTCCCACCCGGCATAGATAAAGATTTTGCAAAAAGAAATTTGAAATTCTACCCGGAAATTAAAGGAAAATGGGTTGAAGATAGGAGATTCTTCTCCTTTTTTAACAAATTTTTTTCAGCTTTTGCCACTTCCCAAGTTAATTATCTTCTTTTTCAGCCTGATCAGCCTCTTAAGTTAAATCGATATTACCGGGCAGAGTTAACTCTTCAAGACGGAGGAACAATAAAGGCAGATTTTTTAGTGGTAGAGAACCCAAAAATAATAGCAGTGTTCCCAAAGGAGAAATCAGAAGCCCCGGAAGATACAGAAATTACCATTGTTTTTAATCGCCCAATGGTACCTTTAACAACATTGGGCGAATTAGAGGCCAAAAATATTCCAATTGAAATTTATCCAAAAACAGAGGGAAAGTTTAAATGGATTACCACCAGAAACCTTCAATTTATTCCTAAAGATAGATTGAGAAGATCCTCCAATTATACCGTCAAAATTAAGCCCGGACTTGTCTCGGTGGAAGGGTTAAAGGTGGAAGGAAAAGAGTTTCATTTTGTTACAAGAAAATTAAGATATTTAGATATTACCTCTGGCGAGCTTAAATTTAACCAACCCATTGTAATCTATTTCAACCAGCCGGTAGATTTAGAAAGAACAAAACAGGCAATTACTTTAATTGATAATTCAACAGGGGCCAAAATTCCCTTTATTGCGGAATATGGAGGCGCAGAGGAAGAGAGAACGTCAGAGCAATCTCTTGGGCTTTTTAATTTCCGTTCTCTTCTTGGTGATATTTCCCAAACATTTACCTTCTTTGATTGGTTTGGGAAGAAAGAGAAGAAAGGAAGAGAAAAATCTATCATCAAAATTTATAATAGGCAAGATAAATTTGGCAGAAAAAAACTTTGGGATTTTGGAAAGAGTTATACCTTAAAAATCGAGAGAGCTTTTCCTTTGGAGGGAGACATTATCTTAAATGAAAAAAGAGAAGTCACAATTTTTATTTTACCAATAATTAAGGCGATGAGAGCTGAGTCGGATAGGACATTTTTAGTAGATCTTGATTTGTTTGACCCACAAGGGAGATTGAAAGTGGAGTTCTATGAAGAAATTGATCTATCAAAAAGCAAGATTACAGCCTACGGCTTAAAAAAGATAGAGTATGGAGAAAAATGTAAAGAAGGAGAAATTTCCTCTTTTGCTACTTGCGAGAAAGTTCCGGATAAATCTACAATTTATCTTTATTTTGAACCCTCTAAATTAAGCCCCAATCAAAGTATCCAGATTAAATTTGAGAAGTTGGTTAATTCGTCAGGACTGGTTATTCAAAGGAAACCCATTTTTCGGTCCATAAAGGTTTATCCACCACTTAAAATTCTAAGAACTTCTCCCTCAAATGGGGACTCTTTTGCTGATTTGAGAGAGCTTGTTATTTGTTCAACTACTCCTCTTAAAGCTCCTCCAAAGGAAGAGCAGGAGAATTATTTCTTTTCAAATTTAGATTATGAACTTGATTATTGGGGGAGTTCCTGGAGAGTGAAATATACTCCCTTAAAAGAGGTCTGTCGCGTAGGAGAATTTAAGACAACTATTCATTATGGTTTGATGCCCGAAAAAAATTACACTTTAAGATTGATATTGGAAGATGTTTTTGGACAAAGAGAAGAAATTTCTCTTAGTTTTAGAACCCAAAAGATGCCTCAGAAATATCTTAATTTTTATCACCTTCAAAGAACCTATGCTGTCACCACGCCTCAAAAAACAAAGCTAAGTTATGCTGTAGAGAATATGGAATATATAAATGTAGATATCTGCAAGCTTAAAGCAGACAATTTTCTTTACTGGCTTAAAAATTCTCCAAAAATTACTGATCCTCCAGAGAAGATAACAAATTGCAAAAAGCGTGTCAAAGAAACAATTCAACTTAAAAAGAAATATTGGGTGAAAAATTATTTTCAAGTAGATCTTCGAGATTATTTTGAAAACCCAATTGGTCATTATATTTTAACCTTTTATCATCCCGAATATACCTATTCTATATGGAGAAGAGGAGAGAAAATTACACAGTTAGCTTATGAA
>CAZUSK010000013.1:0-8221 GCA_964623345.1 uncultured Candidatus Saccharibacteria bacterium | reverse complement strand
CTTTCTTTTATCTCTACTTGATTTTTAGATAATGTTTTCCTGCTCACAATCATTCTTAAAGGAATGCCAAGTAAATCAGATTCAACAAGTTTTTCTCCAATGCTTTCTTTTTGTCTATCATCATATAGTACTTCTAAAGATGCTTTTTGTAAATTTTTATATATTTTTTCTGCAGCCTTAAGAACTTTTCTTTCTTTAATTTCTATAGGAATTAAATGTATTTGATATGGAGCCACTTCTTTTGGCCAAATAATACCTGCTTCATCATGGTTTACCTCCACAATTGTTGCCATTAACCTCCCAAGCCCTATTCCATAACATCCCATAATAACAGGTCTTTTTGCACCTTTTTTATCAATATAATAAGCATCAAACGCTTTGGAATACTTTGTTCCCAAAGGAAAAATATTTCCTACTTCTATACCTCTTTCCTTTATTATCTTTCCTTTTTTACATTTAGGACAGTTTTGACCTGGTTTTACTTTTGCAATTTCTTTATTTTGAGCAAAATCACATTTTGAGCAGAAAAATACTGTATCTTCTCCTGAAGGAGTTAAAACTTGAAATTCGTGAGATACTCCTTTGGTAAATCCTGCTGCTGAGGCTTCAACTATTTTCACTTTTAGGTTGCATCTCTTAAAAATTCTTAAATAGGCATTTATGACTTTTTTATAATATTTTTCAAAGTCTTTTTCATCTGGATGAAAACTATATAAATCTTTCATAATAAACTCTCTTGCGCGTAAAAGTCCGCCAAAAAACCTCAGCTCGTTTCTAAATTTTGTCTGAATTTGAAAGAGATATATTGGTAAATCTCTCCATGAATGAACGCGTTTCTGAACAATTTGGGTAATCACCTCCTCATGTGTGGGTCCTAAAGTAAACTCTTTTCCATGTCTATCTTTAAATTTAAATAAAATTTGACCCATACTTTTCCACCGTCCGGTTTTTTCCCAAATATGCTTTGGCTGAAGGGCGGGCAAGAAAACTTCCTGAGCTCCTATCCTTAACATCTCTTCTCGAATAATGTTCTCTATTTTTTTATGAACTAAAAATCCCAAAGGTAAAAGACTATAGACCCCTGATGATAACTGGTCAATAAAGCCTCCTTTTATGAGTAATTTGTGAGAGATTACTTCTATTTTTTCTGAGATTGTTTTTTGGGTTTTGTAGAATAATTTAGATTGCCTCATGGTTTAAAAAATTGTTTAATGTCTTTAAAAGTAATTAAACATAAAAGTAAAAGAAGGAAAAAATATCCAGCCAAATTGAAGTTTCTTTCAATTTTCTCGGGTACTGGTTTTTTAAATAAGGCTTCATACAAAACAAAAATCATTCTTCCACCATCCACGCCAGGAATAGGAAGAATATTAATCACACCCAAGGATAAAGAAAGAAGAGCAACAAGACTCAAAAGAGCAATCATTCCCTCTTTCAAAGTAGTTTCTACTAGAAAGAAAATACCAACCGGCCCACTAATTGCTTCCGCAACAGGCTGAATTGTCTCTTTCTCAAAGGAAAACTTAATTAACTTTCCAAAAACTCTAAAAGAATAATCCAAAATATTAAGCGAGTGCAGAAATCCAGAAAAAATCTTCTGGGCCAAACCTCGATATTGTAAATGTGCCACAGTGCCAATTTTGATTCCCAAGGGCCCTTGACCTTTGGGTGGATTTTCTCTGGGAATAACCTCAACTTCTCTTTGAGCCTCTTCTTTTAAGTTTCTAACCTCTAAGACTATTTTTTTACCTTTATGTTGGTGAACAAATTCAATGAACTCTTGTGAACTACTAAACATTTGGTCATTAGCTGATATTACAAGATCATATGCTTTAAGCCCAGCTTTTTGTGCCGGAGAGTCTTCTGCCACATAGCCAATTATAACATACTGATTTTCCTCCCCAAATAAGAATTTCTGTCCAAACAACGAAGGCAAATAAAGCTCAAAATGGTTGGCTGCTAAAACTACATAAAAGAGAATCACAGCCAAAAGAAAATTAGCCATCACCCCTGCCAAAAGTATTTTTGTCTTAATTAAAGGTCTTTGGGAGATGAAACTCCTTTCTTTTTCAACCTCTTGATATCTATCTTCTCCATACAGTCTTACAAAACCTCCAAAAGGAAGAAGGTTTATTGAATAGATTGTCTCTCCTATTTTTTTGCCAAAAATACGCGGAGGCAAGCCAAGTCCAAACTCTTCTACTTTAACATTAGCTTTCTTGGCTGCAAGAAAATGAAAAAACTCATGAATAAAAATTAAAAAGCCTAATATTAAAATGAATACTAACAACTCCAAAGTCATGATTCCATAATTTCTTTTGTTTTTTGTTGCGAAATTTCTTCCACCTTTTGATTATACTCATCTACCACTTTTTGCACTTCTTCTTTAATTTTATATTTCTCATCTTCTGAAATTTCTTTTTCTTCAAAAAGGCGCTGAACTTCTTTCAAAACATTGTCTCTCCATCGACGAATTTTTTCTCTTGCTCCTTCTTTCTCTTTGTTAACTCTTCCAACCAGGTTTTTCCTGAACTCCTCAGTTAAAGGAGGCAAATTAATACGGATATTGTTTTGTTCAACCACAGGAGATGTACCAAGATCTGCTTGATTCAGCGCCTTCTCAATTGATTCTGTTGCGTTTTTATCCCAAGGCTGAATAAGAATTTCTCTTGCCTCAGGACATAAAATAGCAGCTATCTGTTTCAATTTTACCTTTGATCCGTAATAATCTACAATCAAGTCTTCAACCAGGGCCGGAGTTGCTCTGCCCGTTCTTATTTTATAAAGTTGTTCTTTAAAATTGTTAATAATTTCCTCAAGCTCTGGTTTATGTTTTTTGATAATCTCTCTCATAGTTCTAAAAAGAATAATTCTAAAGCTAATTCAGGGTTTATATTAGAAGTTGTAATTAAATAGTATATCTCTTGTAATTTAAGCAAAATTCTATGTAATTGATCCTTTGTCCATTCGCTTTTTTTGTTGTGCCCAATTAATTCTTTATACATTAAATCTCTAAAATAAGCGAGCCATATCTCAAGAACCCTCTCAATATTTTCTGCCTTTGCGATTTCTTTCGCATATTGAAATTTAAAATAGATTGATTGGTTTTTAAGTTGATTGATTTCCTTAATTCTCTTTTGAATTTCTTCCAAGATATTCTTATCAGATGCAGCATCCAATACAAATCCAATTTTCCTCTTTAAAAATTGTATATTTGAATCCTCTAAATTTTTCAATTGCAAAGTCATCTGTGACACCAATTGTTCTGGCACGGGTTCAAATTTAATTTTCTGGCACCTTGAAACAATTGTGGGTAGTATTTTGTAAGGATATTCCGAAATTAAAATTATAACCACCTGACCTTTTGGTTCCTCAAGTTGTTTTAAAAGAGCACTTTGGGCATCAAAACTTAATTTGTGGGCTTCATCAATAATTGCAACCTTCCATAGGTCTTTTTGAGCAGATAATGCCAATTTCTCTTTCAACTCTCTTATTTTTTCTATAGGAATAACTGATTTTGGAACTTCTGGTTCAAGAAAAACAAGATTAGACCAAATCTTTTTCTCAATTTGATAACATATTTTACATTGATTACAAGGTTGATTGTTGTATCTTTTGGAACAATTTAGGTATTTTGCAAACTCAATAGCCACTTTCTTCTTCCCTATGTGTGACGGCCCAAAAAACAAATATGCGTGGGAAACTCTATTTTCTTTTACACTTTTAATTAAAAAATCCCATTGTTTTTGATGGCCAATAATCATTTGGTTTTGGTCATAATACTTTTTTTATAAACATCTAAATTCTCTAAAACAATTCCTGTGCCTTTTGCAACACAAAAAAGCGGTTCATCAGCAATAAAACAAGGAACGCCTGTTTTTTTGGCAATTAGTTGGTCAATATTTCTAAGAAGCGCTCCTCCACCTGAGGCCACCATACCTTTGTCCATAATATCAGCAGCCAGCTCTGGAGGGGTAGAACGCAAAACTGCTTTAACAGCCTGAACAATCTCTTCTAATACTGCTGAAATTGCTTCACATACCTCATTTGAAGTAACTTTAATTACTTTTGGTAAACCGGAAACTAAATCCCTTCCTTTTACCTCCATCTCTTTTTCCTTTTTTTCAAAAACTGCTGTGCCAATTTTAATTTTAATATCTTCTGATGTCTGTTCTCCTATTGCCAAATTATGTTTCTTTTTAATGTAGTCAGAAATAGCAAGATTCATCTTGTCTCCTGCCACCCTCACCGAATTTACTGTAACAATGCCACCTAAAGAAATTACTGCTACTTCTGTTGTTCCTCCCCCAATATCAATAATTAAATGGCCTGAGCAACTATTTATTGGAATTCCCGCACCAATTGCTGCTAAAATTGGTTCTTTTGCCACATAGGCGGCTTTCGCTCCTGCCTCCATTGCCGCTTCAATTACAGCTCTTTTTTCGGTTGAGGTAATCCCTGCGGGAACTGAAATTATTAATTCCGGTTTAAAAATCTGATACCAAGGTTTTGTTTTATTAATGAAATATCTAAGCATTGCTAAGGTAACCTTATAGTCTGCAATTACTCCATCTTTTAGCGGGCGGTAAACCCTAATTGTCTCAGGAGTTCTGCCTGTCATTTCTTTTGCTTCCTTTCCTACTGCTAAAATCTTATTCTCATCAACAGAAATAGCAACAACTGAGGGTTCGTTTAAAACTATTCCCTTTTTGGGAACCCATACAAGAGAGTTACATGTTCCAAGATCTATTCCTATTTTTTGTACAATCATGGTTTTGGTTGTTTGGCTAATTAGTCAATTTGTCAATTAGTCAACCTCAACTCTCTTTATATCTGCACCAATTTTTTGAAGTCTCTCCTCTATCTTTTCATATCCTCTATCTATTTGATACACATTATTAATAATAGTTGTCCCTTTTGCTATTAGAGCTCCTGCAATCAAAGAAGCGCCTCCTCTTATATCAGGTGAATCTACTTCAATCCCAAAAAGCGGAGTCTGTCCATTCACAATGGCTCTATGTGGGTCGGCAAAAATAATTTGTGCTCCCATTTTATTTAACTCTTCTAAATACTTCAGGCGGCCTTCATATAAAGGATCATGCAAAAGGGTCAATCCTGGTGTTTGAGTAGCCAATGCTCCAAATAAAGGTAGAAGGTCTGTAGGAATGCCTGGATAGGGCAGGGCTTGAACCTTATCAATTTTAAGATGGCTCCAAGGTCTCACTTTGAGGGTATTTTGGTCAATTATTTCAAAAGGTAAGCCAAAGTTTTTTAGCTTTTTTAAAGTTAACTCTAAAAACTTCAATTCAACATTTTTAACTATAACCTCACCTTTTGTTGCTGCAGCCATTAAAATGAAAGTCCCTGCCTCAATTGGGTCATATATCAGTTTATGTTCAAATCCTTTAAGCTCTTTTGTTCCTTTTATTTTATAAGTGTGGGTATCTAAACACTCTACCTCAACTCCCATTTTTCTTAACACTTTTACTAACTCTTGCACAGGATAATCACCATCGGCGCATTTTAAAAGCGTTTCTTTCTCGCAAGTTGAAAGATATAAAAGGATATTTTCTGTTGTTGTGACACTAAATTCACTTAAAATCACTAAGTTGGAAGTTCTTTCCTCTGGTCTTGAAAATACAAAACTGTCTTCTTTGGCAACAATTTCTACACCAAGCTGAGAAAAAGCATCTAAATGGGTAGTGATAGGTCTTGCACCAATTAGACATCCTCCTGGTTGTGGAATTTCCACTTCTTTAAAATTGGCAAGTAAGGCTCCAATTAGTAAAACAGATCCTCTCAGTTTTGAAACTAATTTTTTATTTAGTTTGCTGGGATGAATGTCTCCTGCTTTTATTCTAACTTTCCTTTCATCCAGCCAAGTAACCTCTGCTCCTAAGCTTTTTATAATTTCTATTAAAGTTAAAACATCTTTAATAAGTGGAAGATTATCAATAACACAGAACTCCCTTGTCAAAAGTGAGGCTGCCAAAACCGGAAAGGCGGCGTTTTTAGCGCCCATAGCAGCAATTTCTCCTTTTAAGGGTTTGGCTCCTTGAATAATAAATTTCTCTGCCATATCTTTGACTTTCTTGATATTAAAACAATTTTTTGTTTTTGGCAAATTTCCAGTTGAAATACTAAAACACTTTAGTTAAAATTAATCCAATGCGCAAAACTCAGAAAAAAATTCTATTTTTTGCTCTGGTTTTATTTTTTATCCTCTCCTCTTTCTTTTTTGTTTTCTATTCCCAAGGATATCGATTCGATTTTAAAAATAAAAGGGTAGTCCAAACAGGTGGGCTATTTTTAAAAATCATACCCTCAGGGGCTGAAATTTATCTCAATGGAAAATATCTCAAAAAAACAAATTTTTTATTCAATTCCCTGTTTTTAAACAATTTAATTCCGCAAAAATACACAATTCAAATTAAAAAAGATGGATATCATTCTTGGGAAAAAACACTCCCGATTGAGGAGTTAAAAGTAACCGAGGCAAAGTACATAATTCTTTTCCCTAAAAAAATTGATTTTCAAAACGTAGAAGGAAATGTCAAGCAGATTTTCCCCTCTCCCTCAAATGAACATTTTATTTTAAAGCAAAAAATAAAAAATGGTTGGCAATTAGTTTTACTTTCTTCCTCTCTCAAAAAAGAAGTATTATTGAAAGAGGAAGATATCTCTTCTTTTTTTCAAGCCCAAAAAACGAAATCAAAAAAGGTTTTATCAAAGAAAGCTCAAAATATTCAAAATATTATTTGGGCAAACGATGAAAGAAAAATCCTTCTTCAATTAGATAATGAAAAACAAACAAGATATTTTCTAATTAATTTGGAAAATAAAAAAATACAAGAAATTAACTTGGATGATGTTAAAATTTGGGAGATAAAATTTAATCCAAAAAACTCTAATAAATTGTATGCATTAGGCACCAAACCCAATAAAACGGGTGGTGTCTCTTGGCATATGTTTGTCATTGAAGAGCCAACCTTTCTCCCAAATGAAATCAAACTTATTCCTGATATCGCTCCCATAACCTTTGATTTTATAAATGGCGATATTGTCTGGTTAAGCAAAGATGGTTTTCTATTTAGGGGAAAATTAAAAAATCATAGTTCGCTTTCAGTTTCAGAAATCTTTAATCTTAGGCCAAAAGAGATACAGGAAAATACAAAATATAGGTTAAAAATCCTACGAGGGAATGTTTTCTTATTTGAAGGAGAAAAATTATTGTGGCTTGATCAAATAAGGCATCTGTTTGTGTCTGTATCTGAAGCTGTAAAAGATGTAAAACTTGCCCCTGATAATAAAAAAATTGCCATATCTACAGGCAATCAAATTTGGTTATTTTATCTGCAAGATGACTATCAGCAACCCCGGAGGCTTGCTTTAGACAAGCTTCTTCTAACTGTAAGTGAAACCGAAATAAAAAATATCGCTTGGCTAAACCCTTATTACCTGATTATCGCTTATGAAAATGGAATTAAAATTACAGAAATCGATAATCGCTCTCATTTAAATGAAATTATTATCTCTGAGTTTAAAAGCCCTCAGGTTTTTTGGGTCCAAAATAAAAAAAGACTTTTTGCCTTCTCTGAACAAAAAGTCTTTTTTACAGACGATATATTAAGGTAACTATTTCCCCTGGCATTTTCTTAAGAACCGATTCAAATCTTTTTCAAAAATTCTATAAGTTCTCTGATTTAATTTTATTGCTTTAATTTTCCCTTCTCTTATATAACGCCAAATAGTTGCCCTTCTAAGACGCAAACGCTCAGCTACCTCTTGAGGAGTCAAAAGGGAGGCAGCTTTGAGCTTTTGTTTAGAGCTTTTTAAGTTAAAAAGGGGTATGCTTTTTTCTTGTTTCTTTTTTGCCATTATCTAATTATAATCACTTTCTTATAAAAAATAAAGCCCTCGGGATTAGCCGAGGGCGTGGCGCTCAAAAGCCCATTGAACCATACGCATCATTCTTGGGCCTAAAAGCGGTGGGAGCTTTTCTTTGGCAAAAAACCCGATCTCTTCGATTTCTTCCTGAGGCATAAGAATATCTTCAGCTCCCTCCTCAAGCCACAAAACATATACAAAAGACAGGTCTTGAAGCTTACAACTTACAAAAAATTGGGGATCAGACAATCTTAAGACAGCTTTAGGTAGAAGATTAAGTTCTTCTTGAAGCTCTCTGAAGAGAGTAAAAACAAACAGTTCATCTTCTATCGGC
>CAZUSK010000012.1:2587-8420 GCA_964623345.1 uncultured Candidatus Saccharibacteria bacterium | reverse complement strand
TTGGCTCTGAAAATTTCTCTATCTTCCCAAAATTTTTGCCATTTTTTTTCTATTTTTTGAGGCTCGTATTTTGCCATATTTGTCCATTTTATCTAAAGAATTATCAATAATCAATGATAAATTTTATAAAAAGGCCTGCCGCGAAACTCGAGGTGACTGAGGGAGCAGTGGGTCTTTGCCCATCTCACCTCCTTTTTTGCGGCAGGCCAACTTCGTTCCGAGAGTCTTAACCCTTGATTAAGAAAGAACATATTCAATGGTACCTTTTTATCAGAATAAACAAATTTTTACACTTAATTTTTTTTAGCTTATAATTGAAATATGTACAAGCTTTATAGGTTAAGAAATGATTTAAAACTTTTATCTATTCCTTATAAAGCCACCCGGGCTATTTGTGTTTTAATTTTAGTAAAAGTTGGCTCAAAATACGAAAAGAAAGAGCTAAACGGAATTTCCCATTTTTTGGAGCATATGCTTTTCAAAGGAACAAAAAAGCGTCCCACCCAAAAAGAAGTGGCGGAAGTTTTAGATAAAATAGGGGGAAGTTATAATGGTTTTACCTCTGAGGAATATACCGGTTACTATGCTAAGGTTTCAAAAGAACATTTGGAAACTGCCATAGAGTGGGTTTCAGATATTTTTCTAAATTCTATTATTCCCGAAAAAGAGGTTGAAAAAGAAAGAAAGGTAATCTTAGAAGAATTAAATATGTACAAAGATAATCCAATGGCAGAAGTGCAAAGATTATGGAAAAAGCTTTTATATGGAGACCAACCAGCAGGATGGGATATTATTGGTACAAAAGAAAGTCTGCAGAAAATTCAAAGAAAAAATTTAATAAACTTTATGAAAAGAAGTTATCTTGCTCAAAATACTTTAATTTGTGTGGCGGGGAATTTTCAGGAAAAGAAAGTAAAAAAATTAATCACAAAATATTTCTCCAACATTCAAAAAGGGAAGGTGCCAAAAAAAACAAAAGTTGTTGAAAAACAGAAAAGTCCAAAAGTTCTACTTCAGCAAAGAGACACCCAACAAACTCATCTTTGTATAGGTACGCGCGCTTTTTCTCTTTTTGATAAACGGAGATATGCTTTGTCTCTTTTAGCCCATATTTTAGGAGGAATGATGTCTTCAAGGTTATTTGTGGAGATAAGAGAAAAGCGAGGTTTGGGATATTATCTTTCAACACATTATGAAGCAGATCCTGATACCGGATATTTGGCGACTTCCTTGGGGGTAGATAATCAAAGAGTTAAAGAGGCTATAAAAATTGTAGTGGAAGAATATAAAAAAATTAGAGAGAAAGGTGTAACTTCGGAAGAATTAAAAAAGGCAAAAGACCATCAAAAAGGAAAGTTGGCTTTATCTTTGGAATCCTCCGATGCTCAAGCTTTCTTCTATGGAGTTCAGTATATTTTACAAAACAAGATATATTCTTTGGAAGAAATTTACAAAAAGATTGATAAAGTTAGAGAATCTGATATCCTAAAAGTAGCCAGGGAAATTTTTATTCCTCAAAAGTTAAACCTTGTAGTAGTAGGGCCTCATAAAGATAAAGCAACCTTTCAGAAGGTTTTAAACCGCCTCTAAATATGGACAATACAAACCAACAAAAAATATTAGAAATATCTTGGGTAACTATATTAAGAGTAGTCACTGCTTTGGCTGTTTTATACTTTCTCTTTTTAATCAAGGATCTTCTGGTTTGGTTTCTTTTTGCTTTAATTATCTCGGTTCTCTTTAACCCCGCAATTAACTTTTTGCAAAGAAAGCACATCCCTCGAACCTTAGCCGCAATGGTAGTATATTTGGGTATTTTTTCATTATTGGGCATTTTTTTGTGGCGATTAGCTCCAATCCTGCTTTCTGAATTAAAAGAGTTTTCAATGCGTCTGCCGGAATACTTCGAGGATGTATCTCCTTATCTAAAAGGGCTTCGTATTGCGGCATTTGAGAGCTTTCAAAGCTTCAGTCAGGCTATAGAATCTTTACTGTTTAGAAGTTCAGCAAATATTTTTACAGCTTTGGGCACCTTCTTTGGAAGCGTTTTTTCAGCAATTACAATTTTTGCAATCGCTTTTTTTCTATCGCTGGAAGAAAAAGGGGTTGAGAGAACAATTTATTTACTTGCTCCTCATGATTACAAAGAAAAAGCTTTGGCGGTATGGCGAAATACTCAAAAGAAAATAACCTGGTGGTTTGGAGTAAGAGTTTTAGGAGTGCTTTTTGTAGGTCTTCTTACAGGTATTACTTGTTTTGCGTTAAATGTGAAATATGCAGCATTTTTTGGAATTTTAGCGGGCATCTCTGATTTTATTGTAACTTTTGGCCCTCTTTTTACAGGGGGCATCATTGCCATTCTTATAGCTTTAAGCTCGCTCCCAAAAGCCTTTATTTTTGTTATTGCTTTTACTTTTATTCAACAAATAGAAGGACATGTACTTCTTCCTGTATTAACAAAAAAATTCCTTCGCCTTCCTCCCGCCTTAGTTTTAATGGCAATTCTAATTGGTGGAAAGCTATGGGGTGTTTTGGGAGCTATTTTAGCAATACCTTTAATGGGAATGTTGTTTGAATTCATAAAAGGGTTGCTTGAGAAAAAAGATCATCACCAAGCTTCTCAAATCAGTTCAGAAACTTCTTCTTAAAACAAAGATGGCTAAACTTTATGTTGTTGCCACCCCTATAGGCAATTTAGAAGACATTACTCTTCGTGCGCTTAAAATTTTAAAGGACGTAGACATAATTCTGTGCGAGGATACAAGAGTTACTAAAAGACTTTTGAAGCATTACAAAATTAAGACTCCTCTTTTGAGTTATCATCAACATAGCAAAATAAAAAGAATAAATTTGATTTTACAATTTCTTAAAGAAGGAAAAAATTTAGCATTAGTTTGCGATGCAGGCACTCCAGGAATTTCTGACCCAGGCAATAAACTAATTGAAAGAGTCATTAAAGAATTCGGTGATAAAGTAAAGATTATCCCCATCCCTGGAGCTTCTGCTATTACAGCCATAGCTTCCTTGGCTCATTTTTCAATGCAAAAGTTTCTGTTTGTAGGATTTCTGCCAAAAAAGAAACAAAACAAGATTTTAAATGAGATTGCGCTCTCTCCATATCCAGTTATTATATTTGAGTCGCCCCATAGAATCATTAAGACTCTTGAAAAATTGTATGTTCTTAATCCTAAAATAGAAGTTGTGGTAGCCAAAGAATTGACAAAATATTTTGAGGAGGTTTTTAGAGGGAATATAAAAGAGGTTATAGAGGCTCTAAAACAATCAAAAATAAAGGGAGAATTCACCCTAATCACCAAGGGGACAGTCCCCAAAAAACGGGAGCTGGGAGGTCTTGAAAAATAAGGCTTCCCAGGCGAAAAAATGTAATTTGGCATAAAATTGATCAAATTAAAATATGCCTCGAAAAGCACGTCAAGCAATCATTGCTCCCAACCAGATCTACCATATAGTCTCCCGAGGCAATAACGAAAGAAGAATTTTTAGAAGTGCTCGCGACTATCGAAAATTTGTCTTTATTTTAAGAGAGACAAAAAAGAAGTTTCCCTTCTACCTTTACTGCTACTCCTTAATGCCAAACCATTACCACCTAGAGCTTGAAGTTCAGGAAGTTAGTATCTCAAAAATTATGCACCGAATTAATTTCTTATATGCTATTTATTTTAAGAAGCGATATAAAACCTCAGGTCATTTGTTTCAAGATAGATTTTATAGTAGTCTTATAGAAAAAGATAGGTATCTTTGGGAGGCTGCTCGGTATATTGACCTTAATCCCCCAAGAGCCAAATTGGTAGATCTACCAGAGAAATGGAGATGGGGAAGTTTTTATTTCTATTTCAGAGGAGAAAATCAAGAAGGGCTTTTAGATACAGAGAGGTTTCTAAAATTTAGCAGTAAAGATTTAAAAGCCGCCAGGGAAGATTATCTTAAATACGTAAAAGAGGGGTTGAAAATTGAAAAATTGCCAAAATTTATTACTAAAAAATTAATTTGATCAAAATCGTGCCAAATTGCAAAAAACAGGCCGGGAAGATAGAATTTACAAGGTCTCCCACAGATTAATTTCGGGGGACTGTCCCCTTTTATGAAAAATAAGTTCTACATTACAACAAGTATCGCCTACACAAACGCTCCCCCTCATATTGGGTTTGCTTTAGAGTTAATTCAGGCCGATGTTTTAGCAAGATATAACAGGCTTCAAAAAAAAGAGGTTTACTTTTTAACTGGAACAGATGAGCATGGAAGTAAGGTTGAAAAAGCAGCAAGAGAGCAAAATTTAACCCCTCAGAAGTTCGTAGATCAAATTGCCCGAAAATTTTCAGAACTGACAAAAACTTTAAATATCTCAAATGACGATTTTATTAGAACTACAGATGAAACCAGACACTGGCCTGCTGTCAAAAAAGTGTGGCAAAAGCTAAACGAAAATGGAGATTTATATAAGCAAAAATATAAAGGACTGTACTGCTCTGGATGTGAGGCTTTTTTAACAGAAAAGGATTTAGTAAATGGAAAATGTCCTCATCATCAAATTAAACCTCAAGTTGTGGAAGAAGAAAATTATTTTTTTAGGCTTTCAAAATATCAAAAGAAACTAAGATCAATTATCGAAAATGAAGAAATCAAAATAATTCCTGAAGAGCGAAAAAAAGAAGTCTTAAGTTTTATTAATCAAGGGTTAAAAGACATAAGTTTCTCTCGTTCAAAGGAAAAACTAAAATGGGGGCTGCCAGTACCTGGCGATGATACTCAAGTTATATATGTTTGGTGCGATGCTCTAACAAACTATATTTCTGCTTTAGGTTATGCAGACAATTCTGAGATTTTTCAAAAGTTTTGGCCAGCAGATGTTCATTGCATTGGCAAAGATATTTTACGGTTCCACGCCATTTATTGGCCTGCAATGCTACTCTCATTAGACCTCCCTCTACCAAAGACTATCTTGGTCCATGGTTTCATTACTGTTGAAGGACAAAAAATGTCAAAGAGTTTAGGCAATGTAATAGACCCTTTTGAATTAGTAAAGAAATACGGCCAAGACGCAGTGAGATATTATTTGCTCCGAGAGATTCCAACCACAAAAGATGGTGATTTTTCCTATTCAAAATTTGAAAAAAGATATAATGATGATTTAGCAAAAGGGTTGGGAAATTTGGTGGCAAGAGTTCTAGGGCTTAAAACAAAATTAAAAATTAAAAATGAAAAATTAAAAATTGCAATTCAAAATTCAAAATTTGGAGAAGTAATTTCAAAAACCAAAAAAGACTACCAGAAAATGATTGAATCCTACAGACTAAATGAAGCGTTGGCTATTATTTGGGAGTTGATTGGATTCTGTGATAAATACATTGAGGAAAAAAGACTTTGGGAAGAAAAAGAAGAAAATAGGCAAGAAATAGAAGCTTTAGCATTGACGATCAAGGAAATAGCTAATCTTTTAGAACCGTTTTTACCCAAAACATCAGAGAACATTGTAAAGCAATTAGAGAGTGGTGATCTTACCCCACTATTTCCTCGAATCTAATTGATTTTGAATTTTGAATTGTAATTTTGCATTTTTAATTTTGAATTTTGAACTATGTTCGATACCCATGCCCATCTAAATTTTAAGGTGTTTGATAAAGACCGTGAAAAAATAATCCAAAAGTGCCTACAAGAGAATATCTGGATGATAAATGTGGGCACTAATTTTTATAGTTCAAAGATCGCAGTTGAAATTGCAAATAATTACTCAAAGGGAGTGTATGCAAGTGTCGGGTTACACCCAATAAATATCAAAATAAATTCAAAATGCAAAATTCAAAATGCAAAATTA
>CAZUSK010000012.1:0-2577 GCA_964623345.1 uncultured Candidatus Saccharibacteria bacterium | reverse complement strand
GTATGCGAGCGTCGGGTTGCATCCAATAAACATCTCAAATCTCAAAAGTCAAAACTCAAAACCACAGCTCAAAACTCAAAACTTTAAGAAAGATGAAGATGTTTTAGAGGAGAATTTCGATTATAAGAAATATAAAAAATTAGCAGAGGATAAAAAAGTTGTAGCAATTGGAGAGATAGGGTTGGATTATTATCGCAGACCGAAGACAAAAAAGAGGTTAGAAGAATTTAAAAATAAACAAAAAGAGATATTTTTACAGCAACTAAAACTTGCCAAAGAGTTAAATCTTCCTGTTATTTTTCATTGCCGAATGGCGCATCAAGATCTTATAGAACTTTTGAAGAAAGAAACTATAAATACAAGAGGAGTTATTCATTGTTTTACCGGAGATTGGAGAGAAGCGCAAGAATATCTAAAAATGGGCTTTTATCTTGGTCTTAATGGTATCATTTTCAAGTTGGATTTGGACGATGTTATTAAAAAAACACCCTTAGAGAGGCTTTTGGTAGAAACAGATTGTCCATATTTAACTCCTCCTGATTTTGAAAACGAAAGAAATGACCCAAGAGGAGTAAAATTTATTATTGAAAAAATTGCTAAATTAAAAAGTGTGCGCTTTGAGGAAGTAGCACAAGAAACTCATAAAAACGCATTGCGGCTTTTTAAAATCAACTATTGATGAAGCTCTTTTTCCCAACGATAGGCAATTTTTACATTCACCTTATATTCAACAATCTTCCCGTTCTCAATTGTCACGGTCTGTCCTATAATTTTTGCACCTGTCACATTTTGCTTCTCCTCACAAGCATGATTAATTGCATTCTGTAAGGCATCCTCAAAGCTATTGGGAGAGGTGCCAATAATTTCTTTTACTTTTATTATAGCCATAGGTTAGTGGGGAGTTTGTAGTGAATAGTGGGTAGTAAACGACCTTTGTTATTTAATTATTTCAATTAAGGAATTTTTATCTTTTCTTGGAGGGGGAAGAGGGATTTTTTGAGGATATCCTACCGGAATTATTGCTATAGGAATTAGACTTTCGGGCAGATTCAAAATTTTTTTAATCTTTTCCTCATCAAAAGCCCCAACCCAACAAGCTCCAAGGTTTTCTTCTTCTGCTACTAATAAAAGATTCTGAATGCTGGCAGCAACATCGCAAAAAAGATAATTCTCAAGCCCTCTTTTGCCATAATACCTTTCAATCCCCTTATCTCCGCAGGCAACAATTACAAGCGGTGCTTCTTCAATAAACGTCTGGTACAAAGAAGCCAAAGCGATTTTCTTTTTTAAATCATTGTTAAAGACAAAGAAAAATTTCCTCATTTGTCTATTTCCGGCAGATGGCGCCCAAATTATCGCCTCAATCAATTTATCAATCACCTCCTCTGAAATCGGGTCTGGCTTAAATTTTCTAATACTTCTTCTTTTTTTAATTACCTCTAAAACTCCCATATTTTTTATTATAACATAAATAAAAAATCGCGGCAGAAGAATCTCTGCAAAATGGAACGAGAACAGTTCTCGTGCCATTTTTTATACCTTTTTACTTAAGTGAAAATTAGCACGAGATGTCCTCTCGTACTACTTTGGATCAAAAATGTGCCATTTTCGGAAAATCGGTTTAAAATCGTTGAATTATCAAGGGATTTTAAGATGGAATTTGTGGGGACAGTCCCCAAGCAAGAAAATTTTTGCTTTTGTTTTATGTTTTTTAAGTATCGTGAAGCTTCTTTCGTATAATTTATTTTTTAAAAATGAATTTTCTCAATTGAGGAGATAATTTTTCCCATAGATAAGCAATTAAGCAACTTAATAAATAAAAGAAAAAAGAAAGGAAAATAAAAAAGAAAAAACCAAACATTTTGCTTTCAGTAGAACCCATTTCATCTATATCTCCCGCGCATGGCTTTATTCCAAACGGAGTTAACAATAAACTAAATATCCAACACCAAATAGTCCATACTATAAAACAAATTATTAATACTATAAGTATTAGGCCTTGAAAGAAGGAACTGATTGGTTTAATGCCTTCGATACCTCCTAAATAACGTGAAAAATTAGGCTCAACGAAATTAAAACTCGCTGATAAAAAGGAAAAAGAAATTAAAACTATAAAAAATAATATTTTCTTTATATTAGGTTTTAAAAATTTCTTCATTGTTTATTTCCTAAAATTTTCCCAGAAGCTGTTTCAATTTGCAAATAATAAATTGGAAAAAGTCTTTCGCCGTCTAGACTCAACTTCAGAAATTCTCCTCTGTGAGAAAATTTTTTCTTTCTTAATCATTCGAGATCTTTACTTTATTGTATTTTGAAGAATCTAATTAATCAAATAAAAAAACGGGTGTAATAAAAAATTGTAGTTTTTTATTAAACACCCAAAATTGGCGGGAAAGTTCTTGTTAAAGCATTTCTGAAAATTGTTTTCCATAGTTAAATTTAATAAGAGGAGAAGGTTTTAATTAAATATTTTGCTGGGGACAGTCCCCAGGTGGTAAGTCCCCAAGTGGTAGGTGGTATCAAAAAATTACTCTTTCAATTTTACTTCTAAGTACGCAACAAGTTCTTCTATTTTTA